>JBEKGL010000500.1:0-3434 GCA_050012815.1 Thermoguttaceae bacterium | reverse complement strand
CCAAAACAAGGGGGCGGAATAGAGCGGGCGTTCGACGTATTCGCTGCGTTTGCGCCGTGAGCGGTCGAGTTGATTCAGTAGCAGATCGGCCGTGGTAATGTGGAAGTAACGGCCTTTGGCGTCGGCGGCGATGCGGGCGAGCATTTTATCGTCCAGATCGAGTTTCTCGAATTCCAGATCGGGCCGTCCGACTTCAAAGGCGATTTTCCCGCTGGAAATAGTCGATTCGCCCAGTCGCGCCTCGACTTTAAACTGATAATTGCCCGCCGCCTTCGGATCGAATGTTCCGCCGTAATGCCCTGCCGGACCGGGCAGTGGCGAAAGGGCGACCTGATCGGACTGCCCGGCTGGATTTTGGATCTTGACCGTTACATTGGCGTTGACGGCGCCTTGTCCGTCCTTGTCGCGGACCGTGGCGGAAATTTGCACCGGTTCGTCGGGCTCGTAGTAGCCCTTGTCGAGACTGACGTCGATACCGGAACCGGCTTCGACCGCCTCGCTGCGCCCGGCCAGCCAGCGGACCGTCTGACCCCAGAATCGCAAAAAAGGCGATTCCTGATCCATCGCCCTGGGGCCTTGTTGCCATTTTCGCGTGGTATCGCCGGTGAAAACGGCAGTGCGGCCCTTTTCGACCGGTTGCATGGCCAATATCGGCATTGCGTCCGATTCGGCGGAGACCGCGGCCAAGAGCGATGCCCCCGGGCGCGGTCCTTGCACCCGGGTGCAGCCGTCTAAAAGCGGCAGCCCGGCGAGTTTCGGCTTGGCCTGCCGGGTTGGAAAAAAGTCGGCAATGTTGGCAAAGATCGGGTGGCGCGTGCCCTCGGGCGTGAGCACGGGCAAAAAGGCTTCGGTAATCTGGCCGATATCGCGGCCGCCCAGGGCGACCGGCAGAATACGTCCCAAGGGCGTGTCGGCGTATCCGCCCGGCCCCAAGCTGTGATACCCGCCGAGCATGATCAGGCCCGCCCCTTCGCGCACGCGCCGGGCGAACAATTCCTGTTGTTGGGGTTTGATGAACGTGCTGTCGATATCGCCGATAATAAACACGTCGAACTTATTTATGGTTTCGGCGTCGTTGGGGATGACGTTGATTTTCAAGTCGGTCATATTCGTTCGTTTTAAGAACAGGTTCGGGCGGGTTTGCACCAACGAGTAGAACTCCACGTCGGGATCCTTGGCCAAAAAGCGATCGACAAGGGCGCCGTATTCCGCGCGCAACGTGCCTTCGATATACAAGACACGGATACCCGGCTCGACCGCCAAAGCCATGGCCGACCGCTGGTTGTTTTGCGTGATTTTTTCTTCGGGAACCGGCGGCACTTTGATGGTATAGACGTGCCGGCCTTTGTTTGCGGGGCGAAAATCAAAGGAAATTTGCTGCGGATTGCCGCCGGCTTGAATGGCGAGTTCTTTTTCGGCGATTTTTTGCCCGTCCTCCTCCAACTCGACTTGGACCACCCGGCCCGCCAGGCCGATGCCTTCGATCGTGCCTGTAATCCGGGCCATATTGTTCAAGAATAAGCGATCGGGACAATCGACGCCGGTCACCTGAATATCGCGGTAGGAAACATTGTTCCGCAAACTGGCCCCCACGCCCACGCAATGTACGACTACGCCAAGTTTTCCGGCCACTTCCAAGGGGCTGCGCGCGGAATTGTGGATGCCGTCGGAAAGCAGGATCACGGCCTCGGTATCGCGCTTTGGGGCAAGTTGCCAGGCTGCTTCCAAGGCCCGGCTGAGAGACGTGGCTTGGCCGTCCGGAGCAACGGCGTCCAGATCTTTGAAGTCTTTCATGAGTTGGGCGTTTTCGGCAAAGGCGATGAAATAAAGATCGAAATTGTTTTTCAACTTATCCCGCCATTTTTCGATCTGCTGCCGGGCCTGGTCGAAACGCGTCATGCCAGAGACGTCGTCGGCGATGCTCATCGAGGCCGAACGATCGAGCAAAAACACCAGCGAAGGCCGCCGGGAAAGTTCCTTATGAAAGCTGTAGATCGGCCGGAATATGAGCAGCACAACGAGCACGATCGCCGCCGCGCGCAGGGCGAAAAGCGTCAGCCGCTGCCGTTGTTTCAGCGTGGCGAAAGCGCGGCGATAAAATACCACGGCCAGGATGATCGCCGCAGCGGCGACCGCCAGCATCGTTGTGATGCTGGAACCTTGCTCGAGGGAAAAGTTTATCATGTAATTTATATCCATTTAGCCCGCCGTGAATACACGGCGGGTTGATCGAGCAATCGAATATATCCTCGTTCCCACGGTCCTCCGTGGGAACGGACCATCTGCAACGCATTGCACGGGCGCTATCGACGCGGAGCGTCGTGAAAAGCGGGTTCCCACGCGGAGCATGGGAACCAGGAATTATTTCTTTTTGATTTTCTTTCCATATTCGGCGGCTTTTTGTTTTCCTTCCTCGAAGGCCTCTTTCCCCAGTTTAATCGATTTCACATAAACCAGGGCCTGAAAATCCTTGCCGATTTCGCCTTTGTTTCGTTTGTTGAGGATATATTGCTCGACTTTTGTTTCAGATCGGGAGGCATCGGATTTGGCGGGATTATTATCGGCCGGCTGTACATACACGATTGCCGACAGACCGCCGCTTACGGTCCGGCCGTCGTGGAGCGTGATCGTGTGCTCGTACTCCCGGACCGGATACGAGCGGCCGGTGTACATTTTTTCGTCTTTTGTCGTTTCCTTGAATTTCCACTCTTTTTCCATCCACTGTTTTTTAATTGTGCAATTGATTTGTTTTACCGCGCTGAGCGGAATTTCCCGCTGCCGCTGCAATTGCTCATCCGCGATTATCAAGCGTTTGTCTCGAGTAAGATAAATTTGGCCGGGGCGGATCGAGCCGTCGGACAGTTCCAAATAACCGGGCACGGCGTCTTCACGCTGCGTGGTTTTCGATCCGAACGGATTGATCGGTGGCGGTTCCTGGGCAGAGGCAATCCGCACGTTACACAGCATCATTCCTGATGTAATAGCGACCCAAATAAAGATTTTCGTCATAGAAACACATACCAAAGGGCGTTTTTATATTGTTGTAATCAAAATCGGATCATCCCACACGGCGAAGCCCGCTGGCTAAACGGACAACATTCATTATATGACACTTCATACCCCGCGTTGGAATATGACATTATACACCTAACGGCTGGTTCAGCCATTGACTTAAACGCCGTTGTTCGGCCAAAATACATATTGTGTATATAATGTATTATGCGAATTTAAATCCCAAAAACAAAAGGGAATCCAGCCATGCCATCGCCCGAAAGGCCGGACAGGGAATTATCGCGGCGGAAATTCATCGAACAAATCGGCGTGACTGCCGCGTTGGGCGGGACTGTGGGCAATTTAAGCCTGCCTTGTTTGGCGTGGGCGGCGGATTCCGGACCGATCGATTGCGGTCCGCCGCCTCCGGCCGCACCGCAGCA
>JBEKGL010000499.1:0-3439 GCA_050012815.1 Thermoguttaceae bacterium | reverse complement strand
TAAGGCGTTTTGATATCGGCCGGATTTAAGATCCAATTCGACCTGGGACATGACTTTGATCATTTTATCCAGATCGGTATGCTGGAAATTGGCCGCCTGGAATTGCAGATCCACGCCTTCGGCCTTGTTCCTGAGCGCGGCCTGTTTGCCCGCCAGTCGTTGCAAATCGCGTTTACCCGGCGAACGTGGCGCGGGCCCTTCCAGCCCTTCTCCGCCTTGGCCGCTTTCCTTTCCGCCGCCCGTGGCCCCGCCGGCCGAATCTTTGCTGTGATCCTTGATTTGACCTTTCACATAAGCATCGGGCGTTAGCCGGCTGGGCGTGTTGCGCCCGCCCTTGCCCACGGCTTCATCGCCGACAAACTCGCCGCTGGACTTTCCTTGCCGTCCTTCGCCCGATCGGCCGCCAATTTCGCTGGAATTGGGCAGCCGGTTGCCGGACACGCCTTTTGCGCTCATGTTCGAGATGGGGCCGTCCATGGCATCCCAGCCCGCGCCTTTGTCCAGCGAATCGGCCGCGCTGCTGGAAACGTCCTCCATTTCATCGAAGATGTCGTTTTCCTGCTCCATCAGCTCTCCGATCATGTCTTCCAATTCGCCGGGCAATTCGGCCATGGGCGCTTCTTTGTCCTTGTCGGTGAGCGATTCCTCCTGGCTCCATTTTTCACGGTCCGGGGTGTCGGGCAGCCATTTTTCCATGTTGGTCACAAGTTCCTCGGCCATCTCGTAGCTTAGTTGTTCCAAGGGAACGGCGATGTCGGCCGTTTTTTTCAAAAGCGCGTCTTCCGCCATTTTCAATTCTGTCTGGATCTCGACCGACTCCTTGAGCATCGACGAATTGGCGAAATCCTGCTCGGGCAGTTTGCTCAAGTCCGAATGAAGCTCCTTCATGAACTTGGCCCAATCGTCCTCGGCGGCTGCCAGGGCCTTAAGCGATTCCTCCTGCTCTTTTGTGAAATCGTCCACCGGCATTTTGGCCAGGTTTTCGCTTGTCTCGATCACCTTTTTCTGCTGCTTGAGGAATTGATCCAGCTTGTTGCGCAGGTCTTCGAGCTTTGCTTTGGCGTCGTCGGGCAGATCGCCGCCGGGCCGCTTTTTCATCTCCGATAGCGCTTGTTCCTCCGCGCGCCTGGAAACATCCAGCAATTTGCGCAGCACGTCGATAATACGGTCCTGCGCGGCCAGGAGTTTTTCCGCCGGCCGGTTGAAATCATCCAACGATTTCAACTTCAGCAATTCATCACACTGCGAAACGGTGGCGAGCATCTCTCCGTATGCCAGGCCGTTTAGCACCCGTTTTATGGCCTGCCGTTCATCCGAATCGGATCGGCCGATTGAATTGACAATTTCGACGGATGATTTTTGGATCTCGATTTGTTGCCTGCGCACGTCGCCGGCATTGCCGGTTCGATCGGCCAATTGTTGCGTTTTGAGAATCCCGGCGCCAGTAATGCGGGCGTGAAACTGCTTTTCGAGAATCTTGAATATGGCGCCTCGCAGGCTTTCGAGTTGCTCCAATGCGGCGGAGTTTTTGGCGTCTTCGGCGATGATTTTCACCGCGTGCCACGGCGTGGCGGCCTCTTGCGGTTTGAGTTCCAATCCCCAATTGTCGACAACCCGCTTGTCCCAAGCCAATGCGCGGATAAGAACCGTTTGTCCGGGCCGGATTTGATCGGGCTTAAGTTCCAAAACGTGTTGCCGACTGACGGTGGTGCTGTTTTCAAAGTCGGTCCATTGTTTGACCGTAATCGCCGAACCGCCGGCTGCGCCCGGCTGATCGACGCCGCTTGTGCCTTGATTTTCCCGGGACTTGGCCGCTTCAGGCAATGAATTCGAGCCTTCTTGATCTTGGATTTTCATTTCCAGGCGAATCCGATCCACGCCATAATCATCGCCGGCGCGGATCACAACCGGCACGGTTGCGCCCGGGGCCGAAGTGCTTTGCGGGGGCGGCTTAAGAAGTTCCACGACGGGCGGCTTGTCAAGTATCACCAGGATGCGGTTGATCCTCGGGTCCGGATCGCTATGCCCGGCGTCGTTTATTAGATGAACGGTGAAACTGGCGTTTTTCAGAAGCGGCATTTCCACCGCCAACAGCTTGCCGTTTTCCTCCACCCGGCCTAAAAGCTGCTTTCCTTCCAACAGTATATGGCCCCGGCCAATCGTTGTTGTAGGCCGAATTCGCAGTTCGGCCATCGAAAACTGCGGAGCCTCGATGTCCGCGGTTTTTTGCTTAAAAGTCTCGTCCTTGCGTTTAAGATAAGCGGGATAACGGTAAGTGACGCTCACCTCGGCCACGGTCGGCTTTTCACGGACTTTGATCGTATAAACCGGCGTTTGCGAATCGCCGATCTCCACGCGATATTTCACGTTTTTTAACACTGCGGGCAAGGTGTATTTGTAGTGCCGGTGTTTTTCCTCGCCCACAAGCGGCTGGGACGATTCCTCTTCGCCTTCCGGTTTGACGTAAATAAAAGCGTCGTAGACGGCGGCTTGCGGGTTCTTGATTTCGGTGATTATTTCCTGACTGGCGCCGATGAGTATTTCGGTATTTTTGGGCGTTACCTCGATTGCGCCCACTTTGCCCACCGAGGGAACGAACTCCCACGGCGATAGCAGCCTGCCGGCGGCAGATCCCCAATTGGGAATGTTTTTCTGGCAAACAATGGCCGCGGCGATGAAAACGCACAGCAATACCAGCGATTCGGCCAGATCGCGCGGGGTTTGCATGCAGTGCCGCAATCGCACCCAGCGCGATTGCCTACCGGCCGCCGCATCGAAGTTGACCTGCTCGGCATGTTCGGCGGCGTGGCGTATCGCCGCCTCGCAAAACGCCGGATCGCCGTTGTTGCGGGCTTCGGACAACTGCACAAGATTAATGAGACTGCTGCCCAGGTCCGTAAATTCGGCTTCCACGCGCCGAGCGGTCGCTTCCAGACCGCGCTGGTTCAGCAATAGCCGGCGTCCCACGACCCAAAGCAAAAATCCCGTTACCGCGAGCCAAATGGCAAACAATGCCGTTAAAATGCCTTGAGTAAATCGTAAAAAGGCATCGCCCAGCGTAAACGCCAGCCATAGGCCAAACGACGTGCATACGGCCAACACGCAGGTGCTCAACAGCGAAAAAAACCACCATCTGTGCCGACTGGATTCGAGCCGGTGAATCACTTTTTCGGCCGCGGGCGACATGTTAGTGGCTAGGGGTTAGAGATTAGGGATTAGAGATTGGGGATAGTGAATTATTCAGGGGTGGGCAGTTTACTGCCCACTCAAACATTTTTATTTCAAAATCGTGTGGGTTTCCTCGTTCCCATGCTCCGGCGTTTTCCTCGTTCCCACGCTCCTGCGTTTTCCTCGTTCCCACGCTCCTGCGTTTTCCTCGTTCCCACGCTCCTGCGTTTTCCTCGTTCCCACGCTCCTGCGTTTTCCTCGTTCCCACGCT
>JBEKGL010000498.1:0-3445 GCA_050012815.1 Thermoguttaceae bacterium | reverse complement strand
AGCGCCTCGCCGCCCCAATCTTGTACCACGCGGGGCACAAAATCGTAATTCCCGGCAGAAACACCGCCGGAAATCACTATAAGATCGTAGTCGGCAAGCCTCTCCAAAAGGCGGAAGATCTCGGATTGATTATCACGGACGCGAAAAACTTCGGGCGTGGGCAGGCCAGCTTCCCGGGCAAGGGCCGCAAGCATTGGCCCGTTGGAATCGTGGATTTTTGCCCCTTGCGGTATTTCGTTTTCGCCTGCCAATTCCTCCCCGGTAACAATACTGGCCAAACTGGGCCGGGGAATCGCCCACACTTGCCTGCGCCCCGTCGCCGCCGCCGTGGCAATGGCCAGGGGGCTGAGCGATTGGCCGGCGCAAAGCACGCTTCTGCCGCAGCGGCACTCGCTGCCTTGAGGGGCGATATGCTCTCCCGGGGCGATTTCCAACGGCAAGACGATCTCATCGCCTTCGCGACCAGCGCGCTCTTTGGGCACAACGGCCTCGACACCCGGCGGGCAGGCGGCGCCGGTCATGATTTCAATGCACGTTCCATCAGGCCAGGACCTGGTCCACTGGAACCCGGCCGGGAGTTCGCCGGCTACCGGCACGCTCTTGCCGGCATCGGCCAGACGCACGGCGAAACCGTCCATCATTGCTCGGGGAAAAGGCGGAAAATCCCAATCGGCCACGATGTTTTCGGCCAATAGCAAACCCGCCGCCTCACACAAAGGCATCTCCCGAGGCCCAATAGGCGAGCAGGCTGCAACAACCCTTTGGAATGCATCTTGTGGAGAAATCATGTTCATTCCATTCAGTTAAAGATCTCCCGCGGATTATATCAAACCCCCGCGGCGGTAGCTAGTTTTGTACCGAATTACTATAATCGCTTCATCTTGAAAAATATCACCTTAAGCGTTATGTAAATCAATGGCCGAATCATTCGCAAATGAGATAAATATGTATATAATGCTTGCAGCAAATGGAGATAATTAGCGGCACAGGCTTGCAGTCAATGCGAAACATTAAACACCCAGTTTATGTCTAATCTCTCTTAAAAAGATATTTACATGTTAGTCGATTCCTGGGGAAGAAACATCCAGTACCTGCGCGTCTCGGTAACCGACCGTTGCAATCTGCGCTGTGTGTATTGCATGCCGGAGAAAGGAATTTCACTGTTGCCGCACTCGGCCATGCTTAGTTACGAAGAGATTGCCGATGTGGTGCGGGCGGCCGTTGCACTGGGGATTTCCAAAGTGCGGCTTACGGGTGGAGAACCGCTGGTTCGGCGGAATTTGGAACGGCTGGTGGCGATGATTGCCCCGATCCCCGGTGTCCGCGACTTTACACTAACGACCAACGGCATCCTCTTGGCTTCACAGGCCCGGTTGCTGGCAGAGGGCGGTTTGCAGCGGGTGAACATCAGCTTGGATTCGCTCCATCCCCGGCGCTTCGCAACCCTTACCCGCGGCGGCGACGTGCAAAAAGTTCTTGCCGGGATTGCCGCCGCGCAAGAAGCGGGATTAACCCCCATCAAATTGAACTGCGTTATCACGCCTAAAACGCTTGCGGAAGACGTAGAGGCACTGCGAATATTCGCCGCACGGGAAAACCTGGAACTGCGCTTGATCCCGCGCATGAACCTGACGCAAGGACTGTTTGGGATCGTGCATCGCGGCGGGGGTGGCGACTGCCTCTTGTGCAATCGTTTGCGACTGACTTGCGACGGCTGGATTCTTCCTTGCTTGTTTAACGAATGTGGGTATTCCGTCCGCAAATTCGGAGCGTCAGAGGCCCTGCGTCGCGCCGTTGCCGAAAAACCCAGGTCCGGCTCCCGTTGCACTACCCGCGCTATGCAAACAATCGGAGGATAAAATGACCAAACTCAGCCATCTGGATGCCCAAGGCCGTGCACGCATGGTCGACGTAGGGGACAAACCTCTTCAGTACAGGCGAGCCCGGGCCGCCGGAACTATCGAACTGGCCGCGGCCACGCAGGATTTAATCCGGAAAAACCAGGTCAAAAAAGGCGACGTGCTGGTCGTTGCTCAAATCGCGGGAATTCAAGCGGCCAAAAGAACCGCCGAGCTGATCCCGCTGTGCCACCCGCTCGTGCTCGACCGGATCGATGTGACGCTCGCCTTGACCGATGAAGGAGTGTCCGCCGTAAGCGAGGTCGCCTGCGTCGGCCGTACGGGAGTGGAAATGGAGGCGCTGACCGCGGTCAGCGTCGCGCTGTTGACGGTTTATGATATGTGCAAGGCGGCGGACAAGCAAATGCGGATCGGAAATATTATACTTCTGGAGAAAGTAAAAAGCGATGTCGCGTGATCTTGAAGTGATCTCCGTCAATCTCTAGGAGCGCAAGGGCACGATCAAAAGGCCGGTGGAACGCATCACCATCGACTTAAGCGGCGTCGTGGGCGACGCCCATGCCGGGCCATGGCAGCGCCAGGTCAGTTTGTTGAGCCAAGACGGCATCGAGCGATTTTCCCAACGGATGGGGCGCAAAATCATGCCGGGCGAGTTCGCCGAAAACCTTACGGTCGCAGGCCTCGACTTTGGCGCAGTGGCCGTTCTCGACCGATTCCGGTTCGGCGGCGTGGAATTGGAGGTCGCTCAGATCGGCAAGCAGTGCCACGGCCGGGGATGCGCGATTTTTCAGCAGGTCGGTCAATGCGTGATGCCGGTCGAGGGAATTTTTACCCGCGTCGTCCGCGGCGGCGAACTGGCCGCCGGCGCTCTGGGCGAACACCTGGCGCGGGCGCTAAGTTTTCTGATCCTCACGCTCAGCGATCGGGTGGTCGCCGGAGTGTATGAGGATCGCTCCGGCCGGCGCGCTGGAGAGCTGCTGGAGAACTGGTTGGCGGGCAGACAATGGCACGGCCTCGTCGAAGCCAAAATTCTGCCCGACGATCCGGGACGATTGCGCGAGGAGATCCAACGGGCCAAGACCGCCGGCGTGGATGTGATCGTCACTACCGGCGGCACCGGGGTGGGACCGCGCGACATCACCCCGGAAACGGCGGCGGCATTGTGCGATAAACTAATTCCCGGGATCATGGAAAACATCCGCATAAAATTCGGCTCGACCGAACCCAATGCCCTGCTGAGCCGGTCCATTGCCGGGGTGGCGGGAAATACGCAGGTTTACACGTTGCCGGGCAGCGTCCGAGCCGTCGAAGAGTACCTCGGCGAGATTCTTAAAACCCTGGAGCATACGATTTTCATGCTGCACGGACTCGACGCGCATTAGAAAACATCTCAAGAGCCTATCCCAAAAATCCCCACACCCGACCAACCGAACCGGCGGCCTTCTACGCCGCCGCTCGATCACTACCCGCTTGCACGATGGCTTCGATGTTGGGCGAGCAAGAGTAACAGCGTGTGACGTGTTCGATGGCATCGTTCAGATTCCAGCTTTGCCTCCAGACAAGGTAGGCGATGGCAACACTGGGCG
>JBEKGL010000497.1:0-3454 GCA_050012815.1 Thermoguttaceae bacterium | reverse complement strand
GGGAGGTGGTGGGCGAAATTATTCGCGATCCGCTGCTGGTGGAAATGCTGTTTTGCCCGGTGTTGTATTACGGCGGAGCAAAAGAACACGACATGGATTTCGGCCAGTTCAGCATCATGTTCCGATCGATTTTTTTCGAGGGTTTGGCGCGGCCCTTTGCCGGCATCCGCTTGATCCTGAAAAAACTGGTGCAAAAGTTCAAAACCTTGGGCGGCGAATTGCGGCTGCGGGCTGCGGTGAGCCGAATCGATGTGAAGGACGATTCCGCGACCAAAGTCGTGCTCGAAAACGGCGCCGAACTGGAAGGAAAACAGGTTCTATCTTCGGCCGGCTGGCTGGAAACCATGCGCCTCTGCGACGCCGGCGCGACGGAGCCGGGCGATCGGAACCGGTTGTCGCTTTTGGAGTCGATTTCGATCCTCAACACCCCGCCCCGCGATTTGGGTTACGACAAGACAATCGTTTTTTTCAACGATTCCGAAAAAATCCACTACGAAAGGCCGCAAGACCTGGCCGACGTCCGCTCCGGGGTGGTCTGCTCGCCGAACAATTTCGACTACGGCCGGCCCATGCAGGAAAACATGGTGCGCATCACTTCGCTGGCCAATTACCAGCGTTGGGCCGAACTCGACCAACAGGAATACCAATTGGCCAAGCTCCGCTGGTACGACCGGCTGACGGCGTCGGCGGTCCGCTTTGTGCCCGATTTCCGCGGCGCGGTCATCGATACCGACATGTTCACGCCCGTCACCATCCGGCGCTTCACCGGCCACGAAGGCGGCGCAATGTACGGCTCGGCCCGAAAACGCTACGACGGCACCACGCACCTGAAAAATCTTTACATCTGCGGAAACGACCAGGGCATGGTCGGCATCGTGGGCACGATCTTAAGCGGCATCAGCATCGCCAACCGGTATCTGTTGAAAGGATGAAGGATGAGAAATAAAGGATGAGGGATGAAGGATGAAGGATGAAGGATAAAAAAATGACGTTTGAATGTTGAATAATCATAAAAAGACCGCTTGCGGTTTCGCGAATTCATTCAAGTGGGCAGTAAACTGCCCACCCCTCACCGCACATCGCCCACTGCCCACCTAACAATAATGGAAGCAACCCGCGATTTTTACGACGTGATCGTCATCGGGGCCGGATTGGCGGGGATGACGGCCGCAAATACGCTTGCCCGGTCGGGTCATTCGGTGCTCCTGTTGGAACAACATTCCAAACTGGGCGGGTTGGCCACCTGGTTTCGCCGGCCCGGCGGGCGGATATTCGATGTTTCGCTGCACGGCTTTCCGGTGGGCATGATAAAAAGCTGCCGCCGCTATTGGAACGCGGAAATCGCCGATTCGATCGTGCAACTTAAGCATATCCGTTTCGACAATCCCATGTTCTCGCTGGTTACGACATTCGACCGCGCGGATTTTACCCGGGTGCTTACCGAACGGTTCGGCGTGCCGGCGGATACGGTCAACGGCTTTTTCGATGCCTCAAGGAACATGAATTTCTTCGACGACCAGACGACCACTACCGGGCAGTATTTGGAAAAGTATTTTCCCGGCCGGCCCGACGTGGTGCGCCTGTTGATGGAGCCGATCACCTACGCCAACGGCTCGACGCTGGAAGATCCGGCCCTGACCTACGGCATCGTGTTTTCCAACTTCATGTCCAAGGGGGTTTATACCTTCCGGGGCGGCACCGACCGGTTGATCGGTCTGATGCGCGACGACCTGCTCAAAAATGGCGTGGATATTCGCACCTCTTGCAAGGCGGAAAAAATTCACGCGTCCGGCCGAAGCGTGCAAGGTGTATCGGCCGGCGGGCGGATGATAAAGTGCCGCTCGGTCGTTTCCAACGCCAATTTGCCGGGCACGATTTTCAACCTCGTCGGTCAAGAGAATTTCGACGCCGATTTTATCGAACAGGCCCGGGCGGTAAGGCTGAACAACTCCAGCACGCAGGTCTACATCGCCTTGAAGCCGGGCGAGATGATCGATGAGCGGACTTGCGGCGACCTGTTGTTTTCCTCCACGGCGGCGGAGTTTCGCACCGATCTGCTTCTTAGCCGAAACATAACCAGCCGGACATATTCGTTTTATTATCCCAAGACCCGGCCGGGAACCGACCGCTGCTACGTGGTTGCCAGCACGAACGCGAATTACCACGATTGGGCCGACTTGAGCCCGGAAGACTACCAGGCCGGCAAACACGAGCTGATCGACAGCACGCTCGACGCTCTGGGCAAATTTGTGCCCGATTTGTGGTCGAAGGTTGCCCATGTCGAGGCCGCCACGCCGCTAACCTTCGAGCGTTACACTTTGCACCTTGCCGGGGCTAGTTTTGGCACGAAATTTGAAGGCCTGGCCGTGAGCCGGGGATTGCCAGAACATATCGCCGGATTGTATCATGCCGGAAGCGTGGGAATTATAATGTCCGGTTGGCTGGGGGCCGTAAATTACGGCGTGATAGTGGCCAACGACGTGGACGCATATTTGATGAAAAAAAACTAGCGAAACCATAGTGTGTGAAACCAGAGTGCCACTACTTCGTTAGAAGCAGTGCCCCGGGCTGCTAACTCCGCAAGTGATGAAACAATGAGCCGAGAACAGATCCTTGCCGCCATCCCGCACCGGCCGCCGTTTTTACTGGTGGATGAGATCGTCGAGTGGACCGACAAGAGAATCGTCTGCACCAAGAAGTTTACAGGCACGGAGGATTTTTTCGCCGGACATTATCCGGGTTATCCTTTGGTGCCGGGCGTGCTGTTGTGCGAGGCGGCCATGCAGGCCGGGGCGATTTTGCTCTCCAGGCATTTCACAAGTGAGGAGAATAAAATTCCCGTGGTCGCAAAGCTCAACGACGTTCGCTTTAAACACATAGTCCGACCCGGCGAGTTGATTCGCATGGAGGTCGAGTTGGTCGAGCGAATGGCCGATATATTCTTCCTCAAGGCGAAAGTGACCGTGGAAGATAAACTCGCCGTCCGTTTTGAATTCGCCTGCACCGCAGCGGAGAGAATTTAAGGATGAAGAATGAGGGATGAGGGATGAGGGAAACTGCTTGCGGTTTCGCATATTTAATCACATTCAAGTGGGCAGTAAACTGCCCACCCCTAATTGTCCATTGGGCATTATCCGCTAAATTCATTCTCTAAACTCTAATATGGATTTCCTGCAACTCGCCGATAAATCGATCTTGATTTTTGGCGTGGCCAATCGCAAGAGCGTGGCCTGGCATATAAGCCGCGTTCTGGCCGAGGCCGGGGCACGGTGCGTTTACGTCGTGCAAAACCAGGAAATGGAAGCCGGCGTGGCGAAACTTCTTGGGGGCGAAACTGGGGAGATTTACGTCTGCGACGTGGAACATGAGGACCAAATCGTCCGGCTAAAGGAAGATTTGGCCCTGCGCGGCGAGATATTCTCCGGGCTGGTGCACTGCATCGCATTCGCCGATT
>JBEKGL010000496.1:0-3482 GCA_050012815.1 Thermoguttaceae bacterium | reverse complement strand
CGCTAAGTCAATTCTAAACTCCGGAAACCGCGATAATATTTGTAATATCCCCTTTTTTCCCCTAATGCAATAATCCGCGGAAAATAAAATGCCCGACGATTCGGTAGCGAAAAAACTCAACGATCCCATCGCGCAACACATGCGCGGAGGTTTCGCCAGCCTTTTGGACGATCAGACCGTGGGCGAGGCATTGGAAATGATCCGCCGACAGCCGCCCGAGGGCAGGATCATCTATTTTTACGTCTTGGATGGCGACGGCCGCCTGGTGGGAGTAGTGCCCACGCGCCGTTTATTGCTCAATGGGCCGGAAAAACCCATCGCCGAAATCATGGTCCGCGAGGTAATCGCCGTGCCGCAAACGGCCACGGTGTTGGACGGTTGCGAATTCTTTATCATGCACCGCTTGCTGGCTTTTCCGGTCGTGGATGCGGATCGTCGCATGGTGGGCGTGATCGACGTGGAGTTGTATACCGCCGAATTGGGCGACATCGATCGGTCCGAGCGTTACGACGAATTATTCCAACTCATCGGCGTTCATCTTAGCACCGCCTATCGGGGCACGCCTCTGACCGCATTTCGCAACCGCTTCCCCTGGTTGATGTGCAACATCGCGGGCGGAATTCTAGCGGCCTTCATCGCCGGATTGTTCGAGGGCGAGTTGCAACGCGTCGCCGCGCTGGCCCTGTTTATACCCGTGGTTTTAGCCGTGGCCGAAAGCATCAGCATCCAATCCCTTAGCCTGACCCTGCAACTGCTCCGCGGCCAATCGCCTACATTGGGAACCCTGTTGGGCAAAGTCCGCACAGAAGCGGCGACTGGATTATTGTTGGGCATCGCCGCGGGGATTGCCGTGGCCTTGGCGGCCTGGCTTTGGCGAGGACAATACAAAATAATGCTGGCCTTGCTCGGCGGCATTGCCGGCGGAGCGACCTGTGCGGCGGCCCTGGGCGTGGCCATGCCCATTTTGCTCCGTGTTTTCCGCCACGATCCGCGGGTCGCCGCCGGACCGATCGCCTTGGCCCTATCCGATATGATTACTCTGCTGATCTACCTGCATTTGGCCCGGTGGCTATGGATGTAGGGTTCAGGGTTCAGGGTTCAGGGTTAAGGGTTCAGGGTTCAGGGTTCAGGGTTCAGGGTTCAGGGTTCGAGATCTATTGAATTTGCAGATTCTGCTTAATTCAAGCGACTATGTTAGTGAAATATTGCTTGACTCTGGTTAATCCCTGCTGATATATTAACGTGTGGATGGCAAGGAAAGAAAACCGGCGCTAGGGATCTTTGACGGCAGGTTTCACCTGGAGCTATTTAATCTCTATCGCATACGCTTTTACTGTAGTAGACGCTAATACAATCTCTCGGGCATTAAACGTATCGGATCCCAGTATGATTCGTTACATCCATGTCTTCATCTCACAAGGTTTTCATTGTGGAGGTCCCTTTTTTTCTCGGGCCGCGTGTGATTATGGCCATTTCCAAGGGTTTGTTTTTCTCTTAAGGAGAAATTTGTGAAAACAAATTGCTTAAACTCCTTTGTCCACCGTGGGCTGATGTCCGGGCTCATTGTTCTGCTGCCGGTTTGCTATTGCCGGTCGGATACGCGGGAGCAGACCTCTCCCACGACCGACATGCCTGCCGTAAATCTGGTCCGGGCGGCCTTGGAAAACGAGTCGGCCTGCCGCAACGAACAGCGCGAGGCATTGCTCAAACAAGCCTTAAGGCAAAACCCCAACGACTCCCAGGCTCATTGGCAGCTTGGTCATGTACGCGTCGGGGATGCCTGGCTTTCGCCCTCGCAGGTCGAGCAATCGGCCCGGCAAGATCATCGTCTGGCCGAATATCGCCGCCTGCGCGATGCGGCCGGTCCGACGGTCGAAGATCAAGTGGCCCTGGCCCAATGGTGTCGGAAAAACAAACTTAACGAGGAGGAACGTATTCACTGGCTTTTGGCCCTTGAGTTGCAGCCGGATCAACCGGACGCCATCCAAGGGCTTAGAAATCTTAGCCTGCACCCGTACCAGGGGACGTGGGTGACCGATGCGCAAATCGCGCAGGTTAAAGGGCAGGCACAAAAAACATATAAAGCCATGGAAGAATGGCGACCTCTTGTGTCCCAATGGCAACGTGCGGACGAGCGACACGAAACATCGCCGCCGGTGGAAGTGCGGGAAAAAATTTCCCAAATCTCCGAACCGGCGGAGATGCTTGGATTGGAATGGGCAATTCTGCGGCAAGTCAATGCCAAAAAGGATCAGCAACATCGTATAGTCCTCGCGCTGGTAAAGACGCTGGAAGACAACCCACACCCAGTTGTGGCCCAATTCTTTGTGCGACAAAGCGTTTTTTCGAGCTTCGAAGACGTCCGCCAAGCGACCGCGGAAGGACTGAAACGGCATCCGTTAGACCATTACGTGCCGCTCTTGCTCTCGGGCCTGCAATCTCCAATCGAAGCCGACATAAAATGCATGTTAAACGCCACCGGACAACTCGCCACCCAATATTCATTTTATCAGGAAGGTGCATTGGTCGATTTTTCGTCTACATCCATAATAGATAGACAAACCAATAGAAATAATATTATAAACGACGGCGGCTCCGGAAAAGCAGCGGTTATTATGGCAAAGAATCAACAAAGGAACGCGGCAAGGTCGGTAATGACGGCAACTCGACAAACATCGGCTTTTCGCATCCGCGTCCAGTCTATCAATGATGCGATCGAACAACGCAATGCCCGGATTGTTGCCGTGCTAAACCAAACCACCGGTAAAGATATAGGAGAAGAGCCGACAAAATGGTGGGATTGGTGGTTACAAGACTACAACGGCCTGTATAACATTACCGGCAGCGATGAAAACGCAACCGATAGCGAGTCGGACAAACCTGTATACCAAAGCCCGCCCCCGCCCGAGTACGAAAGCAAACCGCGCAAACCTGTTGTGGAAAAAAATGTGTATATTGCTCTAATACCCCATTCCTGTTTTGCCCCCGGGACAAAAGTCTGGACGCTGACCGGCCGGATGCCCATCGGACAGATCAAGGTCGGCGACCGGGTGCTTGCCCAAAACGTGGAATCGGGTGAATTGGCCTACAAGCCGGTTCTGGCCGTAACCACTCGCTCGCCAGGAACAAGAATTAAGATCGGTCTTGGCTCCGATACCATCACATCCACTCCCAGCCATCCGTTTTGGGTCATTGGCGAAGGTTGGCAGATGACCAAGCAACTCGCTTCAGGAAAGAGCCTGCACGCGATTTCAGGCGGGATACGGGTCGAGACCATCGAAAAGCAGTCCGAAGCGGATCAACTTCCAGCCGAGTTCGCCTACAACCTGATCGTGGATGATTTCCACAGTTTCTTTGTCGGCGATCAAGGTTTTCTGGTCCACGACAATACGCCCCGAGAACCTACCGCGGCCATAGTTCCGGGCTTGCTGCCCCAAGCGCCCGATGTACACAAAAAGAGTCCCCAAAAGTAAAACTCAAGT
>JBEKGL010000495.1:0-3492 GCA_050012815.1 Thermoguttaceae bacterium | reverse complement strand
GATTCCCAAGACCGTCAATCCGGCGCGAGTCTTATTCTTCAACAGCGAGCGCAAGGACACTCGTAATATCATGAGAAGATTCATGAGCAAAGTCGCCAGTTCACGGTTTACAGTTCACGGTTTACGGTTTACGGTTTACGGTTCACGGTTTACGGTTTTTTAATAGGCTTTAGGTTTCAGGCGGAAGGAAATGGGTTGTGCGAAACCGCAAGCGGTTTTTTCCCCTCATTGACAATCTCCAATCCCTAATCTCTCCTAATCCCTTGTCCCTTTAGGGTGAGGATGTTTTTGTTTCGGCCGTTTGTAGGCCGACGACCACTTCTTGCCCTTCGTGCAAGTCGCCGGAAACCACTTCCGTGAAATTTTTGTCGCTTAAGCCGGTTTCAATCTTTACGGCAGACAGCAGATCTCCGTCGGCTACCCAGACGTATCGAGTGCTGAGGTTGCCCTGAGAGGCGGACTTATCTCCTATTCCAAGGCCTGCACTAGCGGCGGCTCCGCCGCTATTCGCCTGGCCGATGCGGGCCGCGCCGGCGAGGATCGCCCGGTCGCTCTGGCGAGCCTGGTCGGGCTTGGGATAAAATCTCAATGCGGCGTTCGGGATGGTCAGCACGCCGGCGTGGATCTCGATTTGAAAGTTCAAGTTGGCCGTCATGCCGGGAATGAGTTTGATTTGCGGATTTGGCGATTCCACGACAACCGTGTATGTAACCACGTTTTGAACCGTGGTCGGGTTCAGCCGGACTTGGAATATCCTTCCCTCGAACGTATCCTTGGGGTAGGCGTCCACCGTGAAATTCACCGGCTGGTCGCGCGACTGCGCATCGCGTATCAGCCCGATGTCGGCCTCATCCACCGATGCGTAGACGTAGATCTTTTTTTCCAAATCCGGTGCGACCACGAACAACACGGGCGTTTGGAACTGCGCGGCAACGGTCTGGCCGGCGTCGACTTTGCGGTCGATGACTATTCCATCCACCGGCGAGCGGATAGTAGTGTAGGTCAGATTGATTTCGGCCATATCCAAGGCTGCCTTGTTCTGCTCGACGGTCGTCTTGGCCACTTCCAGTTGTGCCGCGGTCATCTCGAAATTGGCTTCGGCCAGGTCGTAGTCGCTGTCGGCGATGCCCTTGATAGGGCGATCCATCCCGGGGATGTTCGTGATTTTGTAAAGTTCCTTGGCGCGCTTAAAATCCCGCCCCGTCTGATGGAGTCTTGCCTTGTACTGTTCCAAATCGGCCACGGAGTGAGCCAGTGCGGCTTTGGCCTGCCGGCATTGGGCCTTGTAGACCTGTGGATCGATTTCCGCCAAGATCTGGTCTTTTTTGACATTGTCGTTGAAGTCCACGAAGACCTTCTGAATGGGTCCGGAGGCGTAGGACCCGACCTGCACGCTGAGCACGGGTTGCACGGTGCCGTTTGAATTGACGGTGAGTTTTATGTCGCCGCGCTGCCCCGCGGCGGTTCGGTATTTACCGCCGGCAGAGACGTTTCGCGAGACATGGAAACCATACCCGGCGGCTAATACGATGGTGATAACGGCGGCGGCAATCAGCCAGAAAAAGAGGCGTTTCATGATTTTTGTTCCTCCTGAGCGTGCAAGGCTTCGATGGCGCGGGGGAATTCGGTGGAGTCGCAGATAACTTGCCCGTCCCGGATGACTACGGCGCGGCGGGCGTGCTTGGCAATCTCTTGATCGTGGGTTACCAGTATAATTGTAATGCCGTCCTCATGATTGAGTTGTCGGAATAATTCCATGACCTCCCGGCTGGTGTGCGAGTCGAGGTTTCCCGTGGGCTCGTCGGCCAAGAGAATCGGCGGCTGGTTGGCCAGTGCGCGGGCGATGGCCACGCGTTGCTGTTGGCCGCCGGAGAGTTGCGAGGGATGGTGGTCCATGCGCGACTCCAGACCCACTTTTTTCAACAATTTCCGCACGCGATTGCGGCGCTCTTTTCCACGGATCCATGCGGAGTACAAGAGCGGCAGTTCCACGTTTTCCATGGCGCTGGACCGCGACAGCAGATTGAAGCTTTGAAATACAAAACCGATCTTTTGATTCCGCAACCGGGCGCGCTCGTCGCTTGACATATCCACGACCTCTTGATTCTCCAGCAGGTAACTGCCGCTGGTGGGGTGATCCAGACAGCCGAGGGTGTTCATGAGCGTTGTTTTCCCGGAACCGGACGCGCCCATCAGCGCTACATATTCCCCGCGATCGATGTCCAGCGAAACGTTCCGCAGCGCTTGGACCTCGACTTCGCCGAGAGTGTAGGTTTTTCGGATGTTGCGCAACCGGATCAAGGGCATTTTGGATTTCCTTTGTTCCAATATGAAATTTGAAATATGCAATTTGAAATTTGAAATAAATATGGTTGCGGCCAAAGGCCGCGCCAGGCTTCAAATCAAAAACGTTTTCACGGTTTTCGGGTTGTAATAGCGCTTAATCGCTTCATCCTTCAGTCCCATGCCCCGCAAGGTAAACCAAACTACCTGCTTTTGCAGTTTCTGGTTTGATACTCCATAGTCGATGGCCGGCTTTGCATGTAGCAAATTAATCATGATCATGGTGGCCAGGTGATGAGCGAACCAGCCTCCTGATTTCGCGATAGCCGGCCCATAGACGGCATCGCCCGCGGCAATCGCCGCCTTAATGCACTCTTGAACCTTCCGAACCCAACGCAAGGGCCCTTCTTTGATAGCGAAGCGGGCAAACTCCCCTTCGTCCATTAAACTGCGAAGCACAAGCCGGATAAGCGAACGAACGTCGTCATTCGATAATCGCTCGCCGAACAGTTGTGAAAACAGGTAATGGACGAGAAACACCAGGTTCGACGTTGATGGTTCCAATGCCTCCAGTCGCTCAATGATTTTTTGTCTCTCCGCATTGAAACACGAGAGTTGTATTGCGGAATATAGAGCTTCTTTACTGGGAAAGTGCTTGAATAAAAGGGCCTCGGAAACCCCTGCCGCTTCGGCCAGTTCACGGGTTGTGGTTCTATGAAAGCCTTTTTCGACGAAGACCTTCCGGGCGGTCTTGATGATGGCCGCCCGCCGCTCGGTACCGGACAGTTTTGTCGTTGATTTCATGCGTTTATTTCGTTTGCGCATTTATGGTAAGTGTATACTCACTTACCATAAAAAAACAATACCCAATTTTTAAAAATTTCATACTTGGGTCTTTTTTATGGAGTTTACCAGGCAGAATCAGTAGAAGTTGCCCCTACAGATGGAGTGTCTAATGCCCCAATAAAACACGCCCTGGTCCTCAGTTTAAAAACATAGCCGGAAGACTAAAAAAACAGTTATTATTTAGCGGATTGCAGTGAATCAACGAAAAAAGTCAAAACACAACCAATTTTCACCACGAAAGAGCGAAATAAAGAAAACACGAAATCTAAACCTTCAATTCTTTTTTGTGTTTTCGTTCCTTCGTATTTTCGCGTTAAATAATAGCGGTTCCGTATAGTTCACTGCGAACAGCTAAAAATGATA
>JBEKGL010000494.1:0-3501 GCA_050012815.1 Thermoguttaceae bacterium | reverse complement strand
TGCCGTATCCCCAGCCTACTTTGCCTTGGCCGTCGCCCACGACCGCCATGGCCGTAAAGCTGAATCGCCGGCCGCCTTTGACCACCGCCGCGCAACGGCGGATCTTGATCACTTTGTCGATCAGTTGGCCTTGTGTTGATTCGGTTGACATGGATTTGTTGTTCGTTTCTTTAAAAAACTAGTCCTGCTTCGCGGGCGGCGTCGGCCAATGCGGCCACGCGGCCGTGATACATATATTCCCGGCGATCGAAAGCGACTTCTTTGATTCCGGCCTCGATGCCCCGCTGGGCGATCGTCTTGCCGACCATCGCCGCGGCAGCCTTGTTCCCGCCGTACTTCAATTGTTTTTTCAATGCGCTTTCCATGGTGCTTGCGGACGCCAGTGTCCGCCCGGCGCCGTCGTCGATGATCTGGGCGTAAAAATGCTTGTGGCTGCGGAACACGCTTAGGCGCGGGCGGACGGCCACGCGTTTCAGCCGATTGCGGACCCGCAATCCGCGGCGTTTTCGCTGCAAGCCGATTTGTTTTTCGTGTCTCATGGTTTTACATTCCTCGTTCCCAGGCTCTGCCAGGGAACGTCGTATTCGTTCGTATTTTATTCCCAGGCTGAGCCTGGGAACGAGTGATATTCCTATCGCGACCGACCAACCGACCATGCCGACCAACGCTGCGCGTCGGTGCCCGATGGTGCCCGTTGGTGCCCGTCGCGGCTTTATGGTTATTTGACCATGGCCTTGCCTTGTTTGCGGCGGACCGGCTCGCCGAGGTAGCGGATGCCTTTGCCTTTGTATGGTTCCGGCTTGCGCTTGGCGCGGACACAAGCGGCAAAATGCCCCACCAATTGCTTGTCGATCCCCTGTATGACGATATGCTGTTGGTCGGGCACGGAAACCTTGATGCCCTCGGGAATGGGCACTTGAAGTTCGTTGGCGAATCCCACTCGCAATTGCAGCACTTTGCCCAACACCGCGGCCAGATAGCCCACGCCGATAATCTCCAACCGCTTTTCGTAGCCTTGGGTAACTCCCACGATCATGTTGACGATTATGGCCCGGGTCAACCCGTGCAGGGCGCGGCTTAAGCGCTGGTCGTCGCACCGGGCAACGGAAAGGATTTGCGCCTTTTCGTCGTAGGCAACCGACACTTCGGGCCGGAATTCCCAATGGAGTTCGCCTTTCGGACCTTCCACTGTGATAGTGCGGTCGGCCAGTTGGACTTTAACTCCCTTGGGGATGGGTATCGGTTTTTTTCCGATGCGGGACATGGCGTTGGTTAAATCTCCTGTAAAACTCGATCACATCTTGAGAGCACGATTTTGTATCTCAATTCTCAAATTTCAAATCTCAATCGATTACCATACTTCGCAGAGCACTTCTCCGCCCAGGCGCCGTTGCCGTGCTTCGCGGTCGCTGATTACGCCCCGGCTGGTGCTGAGGATGCTGATTCCCAGTCCGCCCAGGATGGGTTTTAAACCGTCGGAGCCTTTGTATATGCGCCGGCCGGGTTTGCTCACGCGGCGGATGAGGCGAATTATCCGTTCGCCGTTTGGGCCGTACTTCAAATGGACGCGAAGATGGCTGTGCGGTTTATCGGCCATTTCCTCCCAGTCCCAGATGTAGCCCTCGCGTTTGAGGACTTCCGCCAGTCCGCGTTTTACCTTGGACAAGGGAATGTCGACGTGGGGCCGTTCAACGCGGACCGCGTTGCGGATGCGGGTCAACATGTCGGCGATGGGGTCGGTCATCATATTTTTAGGTTCCCTTTACCAACTCGCCTTCCGGACGCCGGGGATCATTCCTTCGTCCGCTAAATTACGGAAACAAATCCGGCAAATACCGAACTTCTGATAAACGGCCCGGGGCCGTCCGCAAATCCGGCACCGCCTTACCAGGCGGGTGGAAAACTTGGGCGGTCGAAGCGACATTGCGATTTTCGATTTACTTGCCATGCGATATCGATCCTTGGTTCTGCTCGGACTAAGTCGCGATCATTCGTATCGTACTGTCCCAGGCGCGAGCGACCAACCTTCGGTTGGTGCCCGTCGCGGGTTTATGTTTCGTCAGGCCGCTTTAAGCGGCATGCCCAGGCGGCGGAGCAATTCCCGCGCCTCGTCGTCGCTCGTGGCGGTGGTCACCACGGTGATGTTCATCCCTTGGACTCCGGTGAATTTGTCCGGATTTATTTCGGGGAAGACCACTTGTTCGGTTATTCCCAGGTTATAGTTGCCTCGGCCGTCGAAGGCATTGTGATCCAGGCCGCGGAAGTCGCGGACCCGTGGCAAGGCCAGCGAAACCAGCCGGTCCAGGAATTCGTACATCCTACGGCCGCGTAGCGTTACTTTGCAGCCGATGGCCATCCCCTCGCGGAGCTTGAAGTTGGCGATCGACTTGCGGCTTAACGTTATCAGGGGTTTTTGCCCGGAAATCTGCTTCATGGCGTCCATGGCCTCTTCCAGGAATTTTTTCTCGCTGGCGGCCTTGCCCACGCCCATGTTGATGACGATCTTTTCCAGTTTGGGCAGCGAGTGCCGATTATCGCGGCCGAACTGCTTTGCCAGCGCGGGCAGAATTTCTTTTTCGTAGCGCTCCAACAGCCGGGGCACCGGGGCAGGCGCCGCCTCCTGGGCTGGTGTCGTTTCGGCCGGTTTTGCTTTTTTCGCGGACATAGTCGTTTTTTGTCGTGTCGTGCTTGTCGTGGGACGGATTTCAAATCCGTCCTGCTTTTCGTCCTACTTTTATTTTTTGGCGTATCGGGCCTTGGCCGGGGCAACTATGCCGTTACCCGCGCCGCATTTCTTGCAATATCGTTCCTTTGATCCGTCGGCCATGTAGCGGGCGCCAAGCCGCGAGGCCGCGCCGCAAGACCCGCAGATCAACATTACGTTGGAAACCGAGACGGGCATTTCCATCGAAAGCCGGCCGCCTTGGGGATTCTTCTGGCTGCGGCGGACGTGTTTGTACACGCGGTTCACGCCTTCCACGACCAGTTTGCCGCTGTCGCGGATGACGCGCAGGACTTTGCCGCTGGCGCCGCGGTCCTCTCCGCTGATGACTTTTACGATATCGTTGGTTTTAATCAACATCAAACCACCTCGCTGGCGAGACTGACTATTTTCATGAAATTCCGGTCTCGCAATTCCCTGGCGACCGCGCCGAAAATGCGCGTGCCGCGGGGGTTCTTCTCGTTGTCGATAATCACCGCGGCGTTGCTGTCGAAGCGGACGTAGCTGCCGTCGGGCCGTCGGGTGGGCTGCTTGCAGCGGACGATCACCGCCCGGACCACCGCGCCTTTTTTCAAGTCGCTCCCGGCGATCACGCCTTTAACGCTGCAAACGATAATATCGCCCAACCCGGCCACGCGCCGGCGAGATCCTCCCAACACCTTGATACACCCCAACGCCTTGGCCCCGGTGTTGTCGGCCACGGCGAGTCGGGTTTGCATTTGGATCATGGTTTACTATCCGTTCGTCGCTATATTGCACCCGGCACAAGCGCCGGGGCT
>JBEKGL010000493.1:0-3502 GCA_050012815.1 Thermoguttaceae bacterium | reverse complement strand
GCCGCGATGCTGGAAAATCTCCGCCCCTCGTTCGTGCGTTTCCCCGGCGGATGCTGGGTCGAGGGCGAGACGTTGGATACCGCCATGCGCTGGAAACGCACCATCGGCGAACCGGCCCAGCGCCGCAATCAATGGAATTTATGGCAATACTTCTCCACGAACGGCCTGGGATTCCACGAATATCTCCAGCTTTGCGAGGATCTGGGGGCGGAGCCGCTATTCGTGATCAACTGCGGCATGTCGCACCAGGAACAGCGTGAGCAGCCGAAAAGCACCGATGGCGTTAGTGAATACGTGCAAGACGCCTTGGACGCCATCGAATACGCCACCGGCCCGGCCAACAGCAAATGGGGTTCGCTAAGGGCCAAGGCCGGCCATCCGGCCCCCTTTTCGCTCAAGTACATGGAAATCGGCAACGAAAACGGCGGACCGGCCTACAACGAGCGCTACGCCCTGTTCCACGACGCCATAAAAGCAAAATATCCGCAAATGAACTTGATCTCCGATTATTGGGACAGCAACTCACCAACAAACCGGCCCGTTGATATCATCGACGAACATTATTACAGCAACCCCGAGTTCTTTCTCAGCAACGCCGATAAATATGATTCTTACAATCGAAAAGGCCCCAAAGTTTACGTGGGCGAATATGCCGTCACGCAAAACACCGGCCTCGGCAGCCTCCGCGGAGCAGTGGGCGAAGCGGCCTTCATGACCGGAATGGAACGCAATTCCGACGTGGTTGTGATGGCCTCCTACGCCCCGCTTTTCGTTAACGTAAACGACCGCCGCTGGAATCCCGACTTGATCAACTTCGATAGTTCGCGAGTTTATGGTCTGCCATCCTACTACGTCCAACAAATGTTCAGCCAGAATCGCGGCCACGCGATCCTGCCCCTTAAACTGGAATTGCCGGCCGCATCGGCTGAAACCAAGCACGGCGCAATCGGCCTGGGCACCTGGATCACCCAGGCCGAATACAAGGACATTAAAGTCACCAAAGGCGATAAAACGCTTTTTGACGACGATTTTTCCAATGGCAGCGAGGCATGGAAAACAGTCCACGGTCAGTGGGTAGTAGAAGGCGGCGCGCTGCAACAAACCTCAAACGACTCCGATTGCCTTGCCACGGCCGGCGATCCCTCCTGGACCGATTACACCTTGTCGCTTAAGGCCCGCAAACTCGGCGGCAACGAAGGATTCCTCATTATTTTCAACGCCCAACCGGATAACCAACTCATGTGGTGGAACATCGGCGGCTGGGGCAATAGCAAACACGCCCTGGAGCGCCGCACCGGGTCCGGAAACGTGCCCTTCGGCAACGACGTGCCCGGCCGCGTCGAAACCGATCGCTGGTACGACGTCCGCGTCGAAGTCGGCGGCCAAAGCGTCCGCTGCTATCTCGACGGAAAGCTGATCCACGACGTCAAGTATCCCCTCACCCAGCCGCTATACGGCGTCGCCGGTCTCAGCAAAACGGGCGATGAAGTGATTCTGAAAGTCGTGAACGCCTCTATTACCGCCCAGGAAACCGACATCCACCTTGCCGGCGCGGATAAAGTCCTGCCCTCGGGCACGGCCATCGTCCTTAGCTCGGAAAAACCCACCGATGAAAACACCTTGGAGAATCCCACGAAAGTGACCCCGGTCACCCATCAGATCCAAAACGCCGCCAAGGACTTTAAACATACCTTCCCGCCAAATTCAGTCACCGTGCTGCGACTGAAAATCAAGTAATACGCTTTCTATTTCAAACCCGCACGATTACAACCCAGATAACTGACATATCCTATAATTGAATATACATGTCGACAAACCGCTTGCGGTTTCGCGATAAACCCACAAAATGTCGTTTTCCTGAAATAATTGCAAACTCAATTATGTGTATAATCGCAGGTTTGAATTAGAATCGTTGTAAGAGATTGTAAATCCAGTACGCCGTCGCCTGCGTCCCGATTGCCGGGAATTCACATCTTCCTGCCGTCGTATGCCCAGTGCAACAGCGCCTGCCTCTGCTTTTTTCGGCAACCGAGGTCTCCCTTTCGACAGTGACTCTTGATTTGAGCCGCGTGTCTTTGCATCGCCTTCCAACGCTTGATCTGCCGTTCGTCGTCAAAACACCTTCGGCCCATATAATATCTACAGTACCATTGAAACCAACCCCTGGGATCTTCCTGATAGATCCAACCCTTCTCCCGCCAATAAGACAACGGTTTGGAGGCGTTCACGCCGAAGTAGTTCAACTTGGGATCGTGGCGCTCGTGGCACAGTTTAGCGTTCTTAAACCAATTTTTGGGAAATTCCGCCTTGCAGTCCGTCATGTACTTGCCGCCGAAAACACCCAGTTCCAGCATCTCCTTGGGCGTCAACTCGGGCTTGAAATCCGCATGATAATTCCTTCCCGCCGGCTCCGTCAGAAAATAGGTATAGCCCCTTTGCATCAGGTCGCTTACGACGATTTTTTTCTTTCTCATAATTCGCCCCGCCGATCTTTCCCCTACCGCATTTTCCCGCCCTAGTTTCAAACCGCTCGCTTTCGATAGCCCGAAGGGCTTTGTGATAAGACAGCCCTTGAGATAAGACAGCCCAGGGTTGCCGCGCCGGCGGCTACCCTGGGTTTCAGATGCCGAACAACGCCCCAAACCCCAACGGGGTTTCAGAGAGGCGGCTTTCAGGGTCGCACCATGCGACACAACGTTCCGAAACCCCATTGGGATATCCTCTATTGCTTGTTAACAACCTGCTTCGTACTTTAAACACCAAAACTTATCGCCGAATACCAAATATTTACATATAACCCACCATGAACTAATTATCAACCTACCCGGTACGAGGG
This sequence comes from Thermoguttaceae bacterium, assembly GCA_050012815.1. GTDB lineage: Bacteria > Planctomycetota > Planctomycetia > Pirellulales > Thermoguttaceae > JBEKIK01. The sequence continues at coordinate 666 of JBEKGL010000493.1, read as the reverse complement.
TGAAGTGACGAAAGAAGGGGCGATCACAAAGGAATGGCTCATCTCATTTTCTTCCTCCACGACGAGAATATGGCACGTTGAATTGCGAGATGGCAAATTAGGGTCCGGCTGCTAAAGTTGCCAACGGACTTGCGGATTCCGTCGAAGCTTTGCAGCAATGGAACCATTTTCAGGACACGAGAACTTGGCTCAACCGGCCTCCTTAGTAACGCACTCGCAATCAGAGGCAATGTTTCAGCAACTGTCGGCTTGATCTCTGAATTTGGCTATCTGCTAACCGGCGGGTCGTCGATTCGATTCCTTAGCGGGAACGCGGAACCGTGATCTTCGATATATGTGCTAACCAGCCAATCATTCTTGTGGTCTTGATGAACTGCACATTGAGTTAAAACCTAATCCATGACTTGACAATTAATCCATCTCTAGCGGTTGCGCAACTGTTTGACTTCATTTTAACGGTGACCGTTGCTTTCAAGCTTCTTTCTGTATACACTCACTGCTCGTTCATAGTCCTCGGGCACATCCATGTCCTCAATAACGTCGGGGACGGCAACTTCGACCTCGAAGACATCTTCAGGATGCGCATGGAGCAGTCCGCGCAGACCGAGATCCTGGTGACAATTTAAAATCTCATCGCGGTAGTGCATGGACATCAGGAGCGGGTGA
>JBEKGL010000492.1:0-3508 GCA_050012815.1 Thermoguttaceae bacterium | reverse complement strand
ACCATGCTGGTCAATGCCCAAGGCGTTCTATCCGGCATCTTCACCGATAGCGATCTTGCCCGGCTCTTCGAGCAGCGACGCGACAAAGACCTGGACGGTCCGATCCGCAACGTGATGACCCCTAATCCGCTACGCGCGCAAGCTGGTTCGATGATGACCGACGCAGTGGCTATTATGTCAGAGCGAAAAATCAGCGAATTGCCCGTGGTCGACGCCTCGGACAAGCCGATCGGACTTATAGACATCACCGACGTGGTTGCACTTTTGCCGAAGGAACCGCTCCCGACAAAATCGCCGGCAACCAAAATTGCCCCCGACGCCGATATTGCTTCGGTCCCTTTACGCTTAGTGACTGAAGGCGACGGTTAAATATAAGCATAATCAGGTAGGTGGGAATATGAATCTCGACGATCGCTGCCAACGCATTTGCCTGATCCTGTCCGACGTTGACGGCGTACTGACCGATGGCCGCATCATTATCGATAACCAAGGCGTGGAAACCAAGCAATTTCACGCCCGCGACGGCATGGGCATCCATTTATGGCAAAAGGCGGGATACCGCTTTGGCCTGATCACCCTGCGCAGTTCGCAAATCGTCAAGCTGCGCGTTGCCGAGTTGGGCATAGACATCGCCCGGCAAGGCGTGGAAAACAAGCAAAACGCAATGCGGCAAATCCTGGCCGAGTTGCAACTCAGTCCGGATCAAGCCTGTTACATCGGCGACGATCTGCCCGACCTATCCGTCATGTGCGGCGTTGGTTTAGGCGTGGCGGTGGCCGACGCCTGCGAGGAACTCCGTAAGGCCGCCCATTATGTCACTACCCAAGCCGGCGGTGCAGGCGCGGTCCGCGAAACCGTTGAATTAATCCTAAAATCTCAACGCCGTTGGGACCAATTAATCCAAGCATATTTAAAGGATGAATAAACCGCTTGCGGTTTCGCAAACCCAAACCTCAAATTCCGAATTCCGAGTCCTGAACCCCGAACCCTGAACCCTGCCTCCTGAACCCTTTTCCATGCCCCGTTTGATTCACGCCGCCGTTAGTTTTGCCATTGTGTTGATGGCTTACTTGCTATACGCGCGGGTGGCGGTGCCGCTTATCGAGCCGAGCATTGCGGGGTCTTCCGGAACAATCGCCGGCGGCAATCCATCCGAGACCGGAGAGGATCAGCGCATCGCCCTGTTGGAAAAGATTTTCCCGCCCGGCGCCTTGGATCTGAAAAAAACAAAAGTTCTGGAAAACGACCAGGTAATGCTCTTACTAGAGAATTACAAAACTTTAGACGATGGCCGGGTGAAATTGGAGCCTTGCACAATGGTCTTCCTGTACGATGGTCCGGCCGAAGACGAAGCCCAGCGTCTACGGCAATCCATCATTCTTCAAGCCCCGGAAGGAGCGATCCTCAAATTCGACGAACCCATCGATCTTACCAGACTGAAGATCAGCCGGCTGGTAGGCGGTTCTTTGTTGGGCAAAATAACCATCAGCAGTCAGGGTAAATCGCCCGGCCCGGAAGACGATCTGCTCATCCACACCAGCGAAGTGCAATTGAACGAGCATGAAGTGTGGACCCGCAATCAGGTGGAATTTACCTGGGGGAAAAACTCCGGCAGCGGCCGAGACATGCACATCAAGCTGCTTGCCGACCCGTCAAAAATCGGCAAAGACAGGAACGCCCCCAAGGTCACGGGCATAGAGCTGTTCGAGATGCGGCATATCAAGGGTGTGCATATCGAATCACCCCCCTCAGCCCCAGCAGCAACCTCTCCCACGCATAAGCAAACCAACGGATTTCTCTCCTCGACCGACGTTTCCAATCAGCCCGTGGATATCACCTGTGAAGGTCCATTTACCTTCAACGTGGTCAAACGCGTGGCAACTTTCGCCGATAATGTCCTAGTCTCGCGAGTGAATCCTAACGGCCCCTCCGACCAGATTCAATCCGAGCTGCTCTCGATCTATTTCGCCGCCCGCGACAACTCCAAGCCCGATTCTGATAATTTATCCAACCTTGAGCCGGAGCGGATCGAAGCTCTGGGTAATCCGGTCCTAATCAACGCGCCCATGAAAAACCTTATCGGCAGGGGCGAGCGATTGGAATACAACAAAAAAACCAACCTCATGTCTCTCGACGGCGGCCCGGATGTCTTTCTCCGCTATGAAACAAACGAAATCCACGCCCCGAGCCTGCAATATCAATCTCTGGAACAAAACAGCCTGGGCCGAGCAGCGGCTCAAGGTCCCGGCTGGTTAATCGGACAATTCGACGGCAATCCCGAAAGCCGCATCGAAGCCCGCTGGAACGATAAATTACATATCGAACCGAAGGATCAGTACCAGGTGATCTCGTTTACAGGCGGAGCGGTTTTAAACTTTCCAGGCTTCGGAACCTTGGGGGCCAAGGAAATTTTCTTTTGGCTCAAGCAAACCCCATCGGGCAGCCCTCGGCCAGAATATATGAAGGCCCAAAACCAGGTAACCATTAATTCCACGCGGTTGACCGCCGCGCTGGAACAACAATTGGAAGTGTGGTTCGAGGAAAAGGACACCTCACATTCGCCTTCATCCCAGTCGTCGACCTCGCCCGCCAATCAAGGCCAGGCCGCATCCGGGAATCAAAGCCCGGCCGCCTTGGTCCGGCCCGATGCAAGTCGCCAACATTTTAAAATCAGCGGCGGAAAACTCCAGGCCCGCATGAAATTGAACGATCAGCAGATAGAAGACATTGTGGATCTCGTGATCCAAGACGGCGTGCGCCTGGAGGAAACGCAAACCTCGGCCCCGGATGAACACCCGATCTTCATCCAAGGCGATCGCCTCCACGGCACAAACCTCTTTTCCCAAAACACCGTGGTGAAGGTCACGGGCCGCCCGGCCCATTGCGAAGCCCGCGGCCTGGGACTGACCGGCTCGAATATCAATCTGAATCGGGGCATAAACCGCCTGTGGATCGAAGGCCCCGGCCGCATGGATTTCCCTTTATCCGGCAACATGTTCGGGCAATCGCTCGCTGCCGGGCATGCAAAAGCCATGTCGGGCACGTTGTTGATCGATTGGCAAAAAGGCATGGATTTCGACGGGAGTACGGCAAAGTTCGAAGAATCCGTGTCTGCGTCCACGCCCCAATTTCACCTGCAAACCAGTATTTTAGAGGTTAAACTTAAACGTCCTATCAGCTTTTCCGATCCCAAACTGCAAGATCAAGATCAGAACGAGGTCGAAAATCTTTCTTGCTGGGGCGGCGTGTTTTTGGAAAACCATTTGCTCGACGACCGGGGGCAACCCACCTCGTATGACCGCATGCAAGCGGCCGATCTGGCGATAAACCTGCAAAACGGCGCACTATCGGCGGGCGGCCCGGGCTGGCTCAACAGGGTCTTTCTCAAATCCTTTGACCGTAAACAAAATCAACTCGGCGCGGGATTGCTCGGCGGGCGGCCCGCCGCGCCTGCCGTCAATAACGTAGCCCCCAATCCCGATCAGCCAAACAATCAGCTTTATTGCCT
>JBEKGL010000491.1:0-3512 GCA_050012815.1 Thermoguttaceae bacterium | reverse complement strand
CAACTCCTCGAAGCCCCGGCCCTATCCAGTCGCCTCGGCCAAGCCGGCCAAGAGCGTGCCCTGTGCGAATTCCCAGCGGAAAAAATGATCTTAAGCCACGCGGAAATGTACCGGCAGATTCTCGAATAGAAAGATACGTAATTCGGGCTATGGCTATCAAACCGCTTGCGGTTTCGCAATGCGCTGGAACCGAGTTGGTTTAATCTCAATTAAAATATAATTTGGCTGTAAAAAATAATGGAAAATTGTATAATTCATGCACTATGCAGTTAAATAATGTAAAAATAAGGAAAATAAATATATAAGTTGCCGATGTAAATATAGATAATATGCGTTGTCTGGAATATATGCAACAATTGTAGCGAATTATCTAATCTTGTTGACTTTGAGGGCCGCAAATGGCAATTGGATATTATGAACCCCAATTGAAAACTATCTTTGTATTACCGATGGGATGGTGCATCAAAATACATACAATATCATGCAATTTGGCTGCATTATTCCCCGGGTAAAATCTTTAATAGGCGGGTAAAATCATTATTATTGCATCACCATCTTTCATTTTGGACCCAGTTATGAAACAGCAATTCCTCATGAAGGACGTGTTGGCTGTTATTTTGGCCGGAGGAAAAGGCTCTAGATTGGAACCGCTGACCCGGGATCGGGCGAAACCCGCCGTTCCTTTCGGCGGGGCTTACCGCATCATCGATTTCACGTTGTCCAACTCTCTAAATAGCGGGATCCGCAAAATTCTCTTGCTCACCCAGTACAAGACCATGAGTCTGGATCGGCACATCAACCTGGGCTGGCAATCATACTTATGCCGGGAATTGGGCGAATTCATCGACGTAGTGCCCCCGCAGCAGCGCATCGACGAACATTGGTACCAGGGAACGGCCGACGCCGTGTATCAAAACATTTATACCATTGAAAAAGAGCGGCCCAGGTTCATCATCATCCTGGCCGGCGACCATATATACAAAATGAATTATGCCCGGCTGATTGATGCCCACGTGCATAACAAGGCCGATGTCACGGTAGGCACGCTTCGGGTGCCGATAGCCTCGGCCGCCACGCAATTCGGCGTGGTGCAAATCGACTCCGAGACCCACGTAACCGGATTCGAGGAAAAGCCCAAAACTCCCAAACCCATTCCCGGTGAGCCTGAATACGCCATGGCCTCGATGGGTATCTACGTCTTTACCGCCCGATTTCTTTTCGAACAACTCTGCCTCGACGCCACGCGCCATTCCAGCCATCATGATTTCGGCCGCGACATCATCCCCTCCATCGTCCAAAACTTCCGCGTCTTTGCCTATCCTTTCATGGACGAGAACCGAAAAACCGAAGCCTATTGGCGGGACGTGGGCACGTTGGACGCCTACTATGAAGCCAACCTGGACCTGGTCTCGGTCGATCCTCAACTGAACATGTACGACGACGATTGGCCGGTGCGAACCTACCAACCCAATCTGCCGCCGCCGAAATTCGTGTTTGCCGAAAAAGGCCCAACCGGCCGTTGCGGCGAAGCACGCGACAGCCTGGTCTGCCAGGGTTCGATCATTTCCGGCGGGCAGGTCGAACGCTCCATCGTCGGATTCAACTCGCGGATCAACAGCTACTCCCGGGTGGAAGATTCGATCCTTTTCGAGGGCGTGGACGTGGGGCGATACGCCAAAATCCGCCGGGCGATCATCGACAAGGGCGTGCACATCCCGCCCCATGCCGAAATCGGCTACGACGTGGAACTGGATATCGCCCGCGGCTTTATCGTCACCGAAAAAGGCGTGACCGTGATCGCTAAAACCCACGGCATGGAACAATTCATCGATCGCGGCAAAATCCGCCAATAACGGCGCCTATTTTCGTTTAGCCGCGAGCGGGCACCGTGCGTAGCATGGTCGGCGAGCGCGTTGGGAATCCTTGGAACATTTAGCCCCTAAATAAAAAAAGCCCCCGGAAAGCGTATGTCCCAGGGGGGCAAAGGACTCGGCTTGTTCCGGGAGCGATTGGACACTCCGCAATCGCGGCGACAAGCGCCGCGTTGGGCGCACCAAAATGTATCCGAAGCGTGCCGCCTACATCCATGTAGGCAGCCAAACGCTTCGCGGTCCGCAGGTATCCCGTCGTCGCGGAATTCCCCAATGCAGACCCATCCACGTGGATCAAATATCTTCTTTACCAATCACGTTCTATCGCCGCATAAAGCAGCGATAACAGTTCCTTGAGGCGGCGAGAATATGACATTTGCCGGATCGCGTCAAGGCCGATTTTTCCGGATCCCTAAACCCTTACGCATCATGCAAAAACCGATGCTAGCATCCCTTGCCATTTAAACGTGTTTTAACCTACAATAAGGTTTAAACAACTAAACGGCATAGTGATGGGGATTGTAGAATTGAAGAGTTGATTCCGAATGTGTACTTTGTGATTACGAGGAGATTGTGTATGAGACCGGATGATGTTCTTCAACTACTTCGCGCTAGGCCGTTTAAGCCTTTCCGGATTTCACTGTCCGATGGTCAGCAGTACGAAATACGTCATCCAGAAATCGCCATCGTCTCGCGTTCGACGGTTCTCGTGGGCATTCCCGGACCCCGCGGCCCGGATGGTCCTGTAGAGAAAGTCGTCACCTGCGCGCTCGTGCATATTACACGAATGGAAGTTCTCAACGGCGATTCGACGGCCGGTTGACATCGTTGGGTAAGAATATGGGGAGAGCAGTGATATTTGCCGAGATAATTAGTGATGTCCCTTTAAATTTGTCCTTTTTTTCCATAAATCATCGGCAGACTGCTGTAATTCACGCATGAACCTTCCCGTACTGTGGAAATCTATCCTGCACCGCCTCGACTTCCATGTCTTCGCTCCTTAGCGCAAGCATCGCGCGAACCGCGGCATCGGCGGCTTGAATCGTGGTGATGCATGGAACGCCGTGCGACACGGCCGCGGCGCGAATCCTTCCTTCGTCGGTCCGGGCGCCTTTTCCGCTAGGCGTGTTCATCACCAGTTGCAGATCGCCGTCGATCATAAAATCAAGCACGTTGGGATGCCCCTCTTGAAGTTTTTTGATCGACTGCACTTTCACGCCCGCCTGTTCCAGGCAAATCGCCGTGCCCCGGGTGGCGATCAGTTCGTAACCCATCTGCTCCAACATGCGGGCCAGTTCCGGCATGTGTTCCTTTGCACGGTCGGCCACGCTGATGAATACCTTCCCTTTTATAGGCAGCACGGTACCGGCCGCCAATTGACTTTTGGCAAAGGCGATGGGGAAATGTTCGCTGATGCCCATTACCTCTCCGGTGGATTTCATCTCCGGGCCGAGCACAATGTCCACGCCCGCGAATTTCACGAACGGGAACACGGCCTCCTTAACCGAAACCCGTTTCGGCACCGGCTCGGTGGTATAACCCTGCTCGGCCAGCGAAACACCGACCATCACCTTGGCGGCCGCCTTGGCCAGCGGCATGCCGGTGGCCTTTGACACAAACGGCACGGTGCGGCTCGCACGG
>JBEKGL010000490.1:0-3514 GCA_050012815.1 Thermoguttaceae bacterium | reverse complement strand
GAATGCCTGTCCTCCTATTAAATTAGCCTGTCCTTCTATTGAAAATTGGGCAGGTTATTTTGATATAGAGTCTTAGCGCGGATGATGGGTGCGCGAGTGTGTCTTTTGTTGAGAAATTGCCGCCAATAGCTCTTCGGCCCGCCGCAGCATGGATTTTTTACTCTCGCCGCAATCGGTACGCATGGTCGGATCGGCGGCGGTCAACAGCCCTTGGCAATGTTGACAAACTACCCTTCTTCCCAAGTATTCCACCCTGATTTGCAGACTGCGACCGCAAGTCGGGCACTCTTGGACGAAATAGGTGGGGTTGGACATCGGGGAACCTCCTATAATTAGACGGAGCCTTCCATCGACGCCAATTATCATTTTGCATTACTTTTTGTCAACGACAATTTAATTTGACGCCCGTTTCTGGGTTTTAGATTATCGAATGGGCGGTCTAGGTAAAATACGCGAACATCAATGACGAGGTTCTGTTGTAAATATCGCGAAACCGTAAGCGGTTTATTTATATTGTGAGAACCGCAAGGGGTTTATTTGAAGTTTTCAGGGATTGGCGCGATAGGAATTCAGCCAATCTTCGATTTGCTTGGCGATATCCGATTGCCCCTGTGCTTTGGCAAGTTCCAGGGCCTTTTGTGCCGCGGCAACGGCCTCTGAGGATTGGCGCATTTTGGCGTAGGTCATGGCCAAATTGAAATAGATATTGGCGAAATCCGGTTTTAACGCCAAGGCCTGCCGGTACTGTTCGATAGCCTGTTGATATTGCCCCAATATTTTATAAGCGTTGCCCAAGTTGTTGATGGCCTCGAAATAGTCGGGTTTAAATGTTATGGCCTGCCGATACTGTTCGATGGCATCCCCGGGCCGGTCTGTGTGGACCAGTGCCACACCCAGGTTGCTGTGCGCCTCGGGATAATCGAATTTGAGGAGCAGCGCCTCGCGAAAATATTCGATTGCCTCCGGATACCGATCCATCCGGATCGATGCGACGCTGAGGCCGTTGCAGGCCTCGGGGTAATCGGGTTTAAGTCGCTGCGCCTGCCAGAAATAATCCATCGCCTCCGGCATTCGGCCCATGTTGAGCATTACGTTACCCAAGTTGTTGTAGGCCTCGGAGTAGTAAGGCATGAGCCTTATGGCTTGCTCGTATTGTTCGATTGCCTCCCGCGGCCGACCGATATGGGCCAGTGCAAAGCCCAGGTTATTGTGTGCCTCGGCATAGTCGGGCTTCTGCCGAATTGCCCGCTCGTAATGCTCGATTGCCTCTTGAGGCCGAGCACTTTTGATCAATGCGTTGCCCAGGTTGTTGTCGGCTTCGGGATAATCAGGCATGAGTTGCAGGGCCTGCCGGTACTGATCGATTGCATCTTGGAGTCGGCCTGTATCGGCCAGGGTGATTCCCAAATTGTTGTGGGCCATCCAACAGGCCGGATTTTTGTCCAAAGTTGCCTGATACAGCGTCATTGCGCCGCGGTAGAGCCCGCTTTGCTGCCAGGTTAGAAGCATGAGAGTTCCCGCCGCCGGTACGGCGAGGCCAATCGTCGCCCAGCGCGCCGTTCCATGCGCGCGCTGATGCCATGCGCTTATGCCCGACGCCGCCAGAGCAATCACGCCGATAACGGCGATGTGCTGATAATGGTCGGCCACCAGCGATTGTTTCATGAAACCCACGTCCATAAAACCCATTACCGGCGCCAGGGCCGCGCAGAAAAACCCCCAGGCGAACAACAAGGGCCGACTCCAGCCGTTTCTATACCGCCACAACACTGCCGTGACGATCAATGCCGCCGGCAGCGGCAGCCACCAGCAAAAATTGCCGGCCTGGATTTGCCACTGCGGATATACGAATGCCAAATCGATGGGCAAAATCGCTTTGTAAAGGTAGAACCAGGGCACGCAACCGGCACCCAGCAGGCGCTGCACAAAATCGGCGCTTCGGATTGTTTCTCCCCTGCCGTGCGTTTGGAACCACACGTTCACGCCGGCCAGAATTATGGCAACCATGAAAAACGGGGCGATTCGCAATAAATACCTTCGGCTAAAAGAGAACGGTCCCCTTTTCGTTGAAACGGAAATTGGGACAGTCCCCGGTGTTTTCGTTGGCACGGAAATTGGGACAGTCCCCAGGGGGCGCAGCCACCAGACGATACCCAGCAACAGGACCGGCAAGACCGCCACCGATCCCTTGCTGAGCATTGCCAGTAAAAACGCCGCCAGGCTCAGCCAGTACCAAAGTGGAGAGTGATTATTTTCTCGTTTCCACGGTCCTCCGTGGGAACGCGATGGCGCCATGCCCACGCTTGCCGTAGGCATGTCGGCCTTTAAATACCACAGGATCGACAAGAGAAAGAACAACATGGCCATCATGTTTTTCCGCTGGGAGATCCAGGCCACAGATTCCACGTTTACTGGGTGCAGGGCGAAGATCAGGGCCGCCAAAAAGGCCCCGGGAATGGATAACTTCCGCAAAATGATCCACATCAGCAGCGCCTCGACTACGTGCAAGATCAGGTTTGTTGCGTGGTATCCGGCAGGGTGTGTTCCCCACAGCCGCCAGTCGATCCAGAGGTTGGAATTGGTCACCGGCCAGTAGTCCGGCGTTTGGGTGGTGCACCAGAAATAGTATAGGCCGTCCGCGGATTTAACGAGTTGGTTATTTATTATAAGTTCGTTGTCGTCCATAACGAAGCCGCCGTTTATGGAGGGGAGATAAGCGACGACGACGGCGACGGCAATTAGCGCTGCTCCGGCCAAGACGCGGAGGCGGAGCGCCGACGGGGCAAAGGGTCTCGATAGGACCTGGGGAGCGTGTTTATTGGAGGATTTTTTGCGATTGCGCATCCATGGACGGGGCTATGGACTCTCAATAAAAAATCACTTTACGCGGCTGATGGATTTTATGATAACGGCCTGGACCGGTGTTTGATCGAACTTGTCGGTGTCTTCGACCGGCGTATTGGCGATTCGGTCGGCTACCTCCATGCCCTCAACGACTTGCCCGAATACGCAATATCCGTATCCTTCGGGATCCGCGGGATCGCGGCTGCGGAAGTCAAGCTTCGGGTTGTTGGCGGTATTAATGAAGAATTGGCTGGTGGCGCTATCTATAACGTCGGGCTGGCGGCGGAGCATGGCTATTGTACTGCGGAGGTTTTTAAGTCCGTTATGGGCTTCATTGCTAACTGGAATCCGTTGAGGAATTTCGGCCAAGTCAGTGGTGTATCCGCCCGCTATAATGGCTTGGTTTTTATAGACCTGGTGGAAGATGGTTTTGTCGTATGAATGCGTTTTTACATAGTCCAGGAAGTTATTGACGGTAAGGGGTGATTTTTCCTTGTCGAGTTCGACAACGATTTTGCCCAGCGAGGTTTCGATAATAACCTTCGGATGTATCAAGTCGAAATCAGATTGGGCGGATTTTTGGCCCTTGGCCTTTGCCGAGGCGTCGTTTTCTCCGTTTATGGATGCGGCAGGCTGGTTTTGGGAAGTATTTTGGCCGCAGCCGATCATT
>JBEKGL010000489.1:0-3517 GCA_050012815.1 Thermoguttaceae bacterium | reverse complement strand
AGCGTGTTGCCTTCGTGGTCGATCTGTTCGGCATTGGGCGCGATCATGTTTCCGGCCACGTCGCCGACGATCTCCAAAACGCGGCGATAGTTGTCCACGGCGTCGGCCGCGTCCGCCGGCGCGTAATCGGCGCCGCCGTTGTCGGCCCGCGCGAAATTGTCTTCCTGGATCCGGGCCAACTCGGCCAGATCGATATGGTTAAACAGGAATTGGATGTCTTCGTTGTCGAGAAAAAAGTTCGCCACAAAAAACTCCGTTGAGAAGTTTTTAGTTCACGGTATACGGTTTACAGTTTTCGGTTATCAGTAAGTTTACAGTTTTCAGTGGGCAATAAATTGCCCATCCCTCCTCATTGTCCCCTGCCCCCTGCCCACTGCTCACTGTCCACTGCCCACTTTTTCGTTTATCTCTTAGGTTTTTTCTTTAATCGCCTTGATCATCATCGGAATCACTTGCCGGAAATCGCCGACTATGCCGTAGTGGGCCACCGAAAAGATCGGCGCTTGGGGATCCTTGTTCACGGCCACGATCTTGGCCGATTCTTCCATTCCGGCCCGATGCTGTATCGCGCCGCTGATGCCCACGGCGATGTACAGGGCCGGGCGCACGGTGGTTCCGGTCTGGCCGATCTGGTGTTCCTTGCCGATGTATCCGCCGTCGACAGCCGCGCGGCTTGCGCCGACCGCCCCGCCAATTGCACCGGCCAGATCGTAAATGAGTTTAAAATTATCCTTGCTGCCGACGCCGCCTCCGCCGGCCACGATTACCCGGGCGCCCTTCAGGTTGATTTTGCGCGGTTCGAGGTGCCGTTTGATCAACTTCAGGGCCAACTCGCCGTCGTCGAGTTGCACTTTCTCTTCTACGACGCGGCCTTGGCGCGAGCGATCGGACGCTTTCATGGGCATCACGCCCTCGCGGACCGTGGCCATCTGCGGCCACTGGTCGAAATTCACGATCGTGGCGATGATATTTCCGCCAAAGGCCGGACGGATTTGCAGGAGCAGATTCTTGTGTTCCTCCTTGGTCTTCGGATCAGTGACGTCGCTGATTTCAAGATCCGTGCAATCGGCGGTCATGCCGGCCCGAAGCGAGGAAGCCACGCGCGGGGCAAGATCGCGGCCCAACGACGTGGCCCCGTAGATCACGATTTGTGGGCGGCGCCGCTGGATAAGAGTGGACACTACCCGGGCGTAAGGCGACGTTTGATAGTGCGAAAGCCGCGGATCGTCGACCACGTACACCGTATCGGCCCCGTGGGCGATCAATTCCGCGCCTAGGCCGCTTACGCCCGCGCCGGGCAGCACAGCCCCGGTTTTCACGCCAATCTGATCGGCTAGTTCCCGGGCTTTGCCGCAAAGCTCCAATACAACGTCGTTGAGCGAGCCGTCTTCCTGCTCGGCATATACCCAAACTTCGCCTTGACGATTAGGTTCCATGTTCGTTAGTTATCAGTTTTCAGTTGTCAGTTTTCAGTATGCCTACAGCCTATAGCCTCCAGCCTTACCCCAACGTTCGATCCACCACCAATTCGTGAATCAACTGCCGGACGCCGGTTTCGGTGGGCGGAATTTCGGTGTAGCCCTCTTTCTTCAATACGATTGCCTGAATGCGGTGCACCTTGGTGGGCGAGCCGGACATGCCGCAGCGCGCAAGGTCGGCATGAATGTCGTCAAGGTTCCATTGCTCGATCAACAGGCCCGATTGTTTAAGGGCCTCGGCGCGGCGCAGGGCCTCGGCTTGGATTTGATCATCGGCCGCCTCGGGTATTTGATTTTTTACTTCGTTTATAAGTTCGGCGAACACCCGGGCCTTTTTCAAACGCATTTCGCGCTTGGCCGACGGCGGCCTGGGCTGATTGGCCGTTCCCAGCACGGTTACCAGAATCGGCAGTTTCGCCTCGACGATTTCCCAGCCGTGTCCGATGTTCCGGCGGATGCGAACCACGTTCTCGTTCAGGTAGATCAACTGTTCCAGATACGTGACCTGTGGAATGCCGAGTTTTTCTGCGCATTGCGGGCCGACCTGCGCGGTGTCGCCGTCGATGGCCTGCCGGCCGCAAAAGACAAAATCGAACCGGCCGACCGTGCGCACCGCCTGGCTGAGGATATAGCTTGTGGCCAGGGTATCGCTGGCTGCCGCGCGGCGGTCGGTTATCAAAATCGCCCGATCCGCTCCGCGGAATAAGCAATCCCTAAGCACGTCGGCGGCCTTGGGCGGACCCATGCTGACGGTCGTCACCGTGCCGCCGTGGCGATCCTTTATTTCCAAGGCCGTTTCCAGGGCATAAAGGTCTTCGGGATTGAAAATCGTGGGCAAGGCGGCCCGATTGACCGTCCCGTCCTCTTTCATGGCCTCGGCCGTGACATTGGCCGTATCGGGCACCTGTTTTACGCAAACGACGCTATCGTAGGGCACTATTTTACGCTCCGCGAAATACAATTTCTGGGGCTCTGGTTTGGGCGGCAGTTGAACTGCCACCCCAACTTGGTTAAAAGTCCGAAGATTATCAGGCTTAGGCGTTTACGTCAATCCCCGGAGTTGTGATCCAGACATCCCGCCTGTACAAAAAAACTCCACGTCTTGTTGTATAATTGATTACACTATGGTATACTGCTTTGATTATTGTGATGTCATTATGAATAAAAAGGTCGCATTTTATGCCAGAATCACTAGACCAAGACCAACAGCGTGTCATTTTTGACAACATTCTCAATCAGCCCCATCTTTGGCAAGTTGTAGCCGAACTCCTCTGGAAAGCTGCCCATGCCGATGATGCCACCATTTTTTTGAATCACATTCTTCCGGCAATTTTTGCTCAGGCTGGGGGCGATTACGCCTTCGTTGCCACGCCGATCGCCGGACGCTGGACGGTCATCGGAGAGGCCGGAACCGGACGCTCGCTGCCATTGGAACTTTTGGCCGAAGTCCTCGATCGTCAAGCGGCCCAAAGCGCGGGCCAATGGGGCGTCGTTCCTTTATACAGTTCTGTTGGGGCGACAGTTGAACTGTCGCCCCAACACAAAAGTGTTGGTAATTCATCGGCCGACGTTCTGGCCGTGCATTGCCGCAGCGCCGCTGAATCGGGCAAAGTCCTGGCCGTGTTGCAAAATCTCGCCCCGGTCCTGGCCGATGCACTGGCTTCGGTTCGCTTCGGGCAGCAAAACCTGAAGCGGCTCCGGCGCATGGAGGCAATTCTGGAAATCGCCGGCCAATGGAATAAAACCCATGAGGTCGAGCCGCTGCTGGTCCACATGGCCGAGGCCGCCACTCGATTGTTGGCCGCCGATCGGGCAAGCATATTTCTTTGGGATCGGGCCAACCATACGCTCGTTGGCCGGCCCGCCCTGGGTATTCCAGGCGGCGAATTGCGCATCCCCGACGATCGCGGCGTGGTGGGACAGGTCATTCAATCGGGCGAACCCCGCCGCGTTGACGTGGCCATCGAACCCCAGGCCATCGACCGCCGGGTCGACACCCAATTGCATTACCAAACCCGAACACTGTTGTGCGTGCCGCT
>JBEKGL010000488.1:0-3517 GCA_050012815.1 Thermoguttaceae bacterium | reverse complement strand
CCAACGACGACCCGTTAATGAATAACTCGGGCTTGATCTGAGTCATGATCTTGAGCAATCCCCAACCGGCCGCCAAACCGCCGGCCCATCCGATCAGCGCCAGCACCAGGCTTTCAGTGATTATCAGACCGGCCACTTGAGCGCGGGTCATTGCCACTGCCCGCATCACGGCCAACTGACGGATGCGCTCGTTTACACCCATGCTCAAGGTGCTGAAAATGATAAACAGCGAGGCCATCAGCGACAGTCCCGTGGCCGAATATGCCTGATTCCGGGCGTTTTGGGCCGACATGCCTTCTTCCATGCCGGTCTTTACATCCTTGAGATTGGCCATCAAGGCCGGCGGCTTGGACTCAGCCAAACGTTTTGACCATTTTTTTGCGAACTTGTCCGCATCGGTTCCTTCCTTGAGCACAACATTGACAAAGCTGATTCGGCCGGGTGTTCCGCTGATTTTTTCCGCCAATGCCAAGGTCACGTACAGTGCGGCCATGGCCGGACCGCGCATGGGTCCCGGACCGGAACCGCGCGGGCCCAGCGACGGTTGTTGCGAGGCTTGATTGATGATGCCGATGATTTTAACGCGAAACTCGCCCGCCTGCGTTGTCACCGACATTTCATCGCCGACGTCCACCTTCAATGCCTCGGCCGAGTTGCTGCTCAGCACGCCCTCCATCCGATCGGACAAGGTGGGATCGATCCAATCGCCTTTGACCATTTTGTACGGAGGCAACGTGGCCTTGGTGCCCACCAACGAGGGCATTCTGCCGAACATCATGCCCGGACGCATACCGCCGCGACCGCCTCCGCCGCCCGGTTGCGAAGCGCCGGCCGGAGAACCCGGAGGATTTCCTGGCCCCAGCGGAGTTTGTTCTTCCGGCGGCAGATTGGGATTCGTGATTCTTGCCCGGGTTTGCATGACCGGATTGATTTCCGCCACTTCCGGGTCTCGGCCCAGGGCTTCGACCAACTCAGGCGACAATTGCGGAACCGCGCTTACGCCCTTGACTTCGGGCAGCACGATCAGGTCGTATCGGCCGAGATAGTCCGATGCGAAACCGCCGAACTGTCCGACCAGCGCGTCGTAGCCGCTCACCACCCAGATCACCACGCAGGCGGCGGCGACAATGGCCAGCGAAGTCAAGATCATCCGGGCCGGATGATGCCATATCTGCGCCAACACCATTTTGCAGATGATTCTCATGCTTTCACCCCCGCCGGGGTTCCGGTACCGACGATATCTTGATAATGCGCGGCCAAGGAATGTAAGTCCGGATATTCCGCGGTTTTAAATTCCGTCAATACTTGCCCGTCTTTCAGCACCACTATTCGCTCGGCCCAGATAGCCACCGCCGGCTCGTGGGTCACGACTACTATTGTGCGATTTTGCTCCCGGCACAATTCCTGCAACAGCCGGCAGATGTTCTGCCCGCTTACCGAGTCGAGGCTGCCGGTGGGTTCGTCGGCGAGAATGATCGACGGATCGGTAACCAGCGCCCGGGCAATGGCCACGCGTTGCTGTTCGCCGCCGCTAAGGGCATCGGGGCGATGGCGGCGACGCTGGACAAGATCGAGTCGGGCGAGCAGCTTATCGAGTTGGCCGTTGCCCGAGTCTTTCCGTCCGGCGGCCAAAAGCGGTAGCAAAATGTTGTCCTCGGCCGTGAGCGTGGAAATCAGGTTAAATGCCTGGAACACCAAGCCGATGTGCCGGCGGCGAAAAAACGTCAATCGCCGGTCCGACATGGTCGAGAGGTCTTGCCCGTCGACCAGAATACGTCCCAGGTCGGGTTTTGTCAGGCCGGCCATAACGTGCAGCAAGGTACTCTTGCCCGATCCGCTGGCGCCCATAACGGCCACGAACTCGCCGCGGGTTATTGTCAGCGAAACGCTTTTTAGGGCCTCGATGACTACTTCGCCCTGCCTGAATCGTTTAGTCGCCCGCTCAGCCACAAGCGGCGTCGATAAGGAGGTGGCTGTTTCGTTCAATTCATGTTCCTTTATGATAAAACTCCAGTATCGACTGTTTCAATCGCTCGGCAGGCTGACGATCTCGCCGCCGGATCGCGTCCAAATGGCGTGCCACAACGTCTCATCGATGGAGTCGCTGAAGGACCGCACGCTGCCGTCGCAAAGGCAGGCGTTGACTACTCCGCGATGACGGCTTCGGGCCGAGCAGAGCTTGGCCGATCCGGTCGTCAAGTCGGGAATCGGACTGTTGGGGGTAAAACGGCCGGTCATTACCGGGCCGGTCGGAGAGCACCCGCGCAGCCAAACGGCCAGTCGATTGCCCTCCCATCCGGTAACGCAGGGAAGCAAAGCCTCCAGCCCGCCGGACTCGGCCGTGTCCGCCAAGGTCGTGGAACAGGGCTGTGCGCGATAGATTTGCATGTTTGGCGTATCCGTTTTTGCCAGTGTGCCGCCGGGTCCGCGCAGGGATTCAGTGAATGCCAGCGTGTGGGATGTGCCGTCGCGAATGTCTTTGGGACGAAGTTTCGCGCCGATCCAGCATAGGCCGTCGTTTGCGAAGGACGGATGGCCGGGCGTGGTGGCCGTGCCGGCCAGCCCGGTCCCGCCGTTCATGGCATAATTGCTGCCTGCATAGGAAACGGCCTCTGAAACCAGCGTTAGATCGTGGACGGGCTTTTCTTGATCGCTGGGACACAAAAAAATGGAAACCGCCGTGGCGGCCGCCGGCCGAAGCGCAACCGGAAGATCGACCTTGCCGGGATGCCCGATGTCGATTTTGAAGTCGATCAGATTACGAAGACTCTTCTCCTCGTAGTAAGGAAGCATCTGGGCCAGCGGCGAATAGTCCTGCGGATAGCTCGTTCCCGGCCAGCCGGCGTTGGGAAAGTAGCCGCGCTCGCCGATGCGGTTTTGCATTCCCAAGCCTAATTGCTTGAGATTGTTCGAGCATTGCATGCGCCGTGCGCTTTCGCGCGCCATCTGAACGGCCGGCATCAATAGTGCCGCCAAGATTCCGATTATCGCTATCACCACCAATAGCTCGACCAGGGTGAAAGCCCTGCGATATGAATTCATCAACAAAACCTTTTCCTTGGCTATTTCCTAGCGCGGCCTACGCCCGCAACCAAATCGCGACCGACCAACCGACCATGCTATCGCATGGTGCCCGTTGGTGCCCGTCGCGGCTTTACAAAACCCTAATTCTTTGGCCGGCAATACGAGAGGGCCAGCAGGGTGAATCCGGTGGCCAAATTCGGATCGCCCTCCATCCACTTTGTATTATTGTTGATCCAGGAACCGTCCTCCTTTTGCCGGCTGAAGAGTTCCTCGGCAAGCTCGCGCCGCCAATCGTGTTTTTTCCCGGCGGCGTCCTCGAACAGGTCAATACCCAGGGCGTCCAAAGATTTGGCGAAGACGTTGTAGTAATAGTAAAGTCCGGCCTGGTCCAAGCCGGGATTGTTTGTCACGTCGTAATTTTTCCGGATCCACTGGACTCCGGCATTAACCCGGGGATCGTCCGGCTTGACGCCCGCGTAAATCATGCTTTTCA
>JBEKGL010000487.1:0-3530 GCA_050012815.1 Thermoguttaceae bacterium | reverse complement strand
TTATTGACCTTTGCCTAGCTAATGAACCATAAGACGTGGCTATGCGTATAGTATTGCATGAGAAAGCACGGAAGCGCAGCCGAGTTGGAGACTCGCCGTCGGCTTGCCGGACAACTCCTGCTGGAAGGCAGGGAAATCGGCGAGGTCGTAGAGATTGTAGGGGCTTCCATCTCTTCTGTGAAGCGATGGAAGCGGACCGTGAAGGAAGGCGGCTTGGATGCCCTGAAGGCCAAGCCTCATCCTGGCCCCAAACCCCGTCTCGACGCGAAACAAAAACAGCAGTTGCTGAAAATCCTCCTGGCTGGACCGCGACAAGCCGGTTACAAAACCGATCTTTGGACCTGTGGACGAGTGGCGGCGATAATCGCCAAAACTTTTCGGGTTTCCTATCACCAGTGTCACGTCTGGAAGATTCTCCACAGTATGAACTGGACTTGCCAGAAGCCCGAGCAGCGAGCCAGGGAATGCGACGAAGCGGCTCAGCAACGTTGGCGCGAGCGAGACTGGCCGCGGATAAAAAGGGGGCGGGCGAGACGCTAAGCCCCGTCTTTTTCTTGGATGAAAGCGGCTTCATGCTCCAGCCGGTGCGCCGCCGCACTTGGGCGCCTTCCGGCCAAACGCCGCTGCAATACGCTTGGGATCGCCATGAGCGTCTTTCCGCAATCAGCATCATTGGCGTTTCTCCTGTTAAGCACCACTTATCGTTGTATTTCCAACTCGTATCGGAAAATGTGGATGCTGAACATACGATTTGGTTTCTGCAAAAACTACATGAACATTGCGTTCGGCGGACAATTCTAGTGTGGGATCGCTGGGTTGTGCATCGTTCGGCGGCGGCCTACTTCGAGAAAAATCATCCCGATTGGTTCAAGTTCGAGTGGCTGCCTCCGTACTCCCCGAAATTGAATCCGGTCGAGCAATGCTGGAATCACACCAAGTACGGCGACTTGGCCAACTTTATTCCCGACGATCTCAAACACCTGCATACCGAAGTTTATGACTCCATTGAAAAACAACACCAAGATCAAACACTCTTACGTTCCTTTTTCGCCTATGCCAAATTACCCTTGGAAAAAGATCATTAACTAGGCAAAGGTCAATAGATGAATCAACTCGCAAAAAATTGTCTATGGAAATCCAGGAATCACGGCGTGAATTTGCCCAAGGTCTTTGCCGGCCCACAACTACCCAACAAATCATGGATGAGATTGTATCTTGAAAAGGGCGTTATTACGATCTAATGCTTTTATCCGCGCAATGTCCCGATCATCATCACTTCTGTGGGCGATAGCACATAATCATAGCCCGCCAGCCAGCGTAGGATGCCGATTCGGCCCAGGCAACTGAGCGTCTTCGCCGCAATGCCGCGAAATAAATGCCCTTGGCGGCGGTGCCATTTCGCGCCGAAGCTGATCAGCCCTAGTTCCGAGTCGAGCGGCTTGAACTCGCCTGTCCGGGAAGTGGCCGCCGTGCCCGCTCGCGGATCGAAGTGCAATCGTGGAAAGAGTATTTTGACGCCTTCGTAAGTAAATCGCCAATAATCCGACGGGTAGGAGTGAAACTGATATGCAAACGGCACGGCGATGCACAGTTTTCCGTCCGGCAGCAAGAGCCGGGTGAGATTTTCGGCCATGACAAAGGGCTGCTTGCAATGTTCCATTACCGAAAGGCAAAAGATCGTGCCGAACCGCCTCCCGTCTAAAAGACCGTCAACTTCGGCAAACGGCCGGGTAAAATCCAGCACCACGTCCACGCCCGGCCCGGACTCGATATCCGCCCCCAGGTATTCCCCCCGGCCGCGAAACACAGTACGCAAGTCCTGCGTATCGCCGTAGTTTTTTGCGCCAACTTCCAAAAACGGTCCGGCCAGTTCCGCGACATGTCGTTGAATATATAGCAGTTGATTTACGCTACCCATGATTGCCATGTATATCATCAAAGAATCGCCAGGACAACCCGTCCTACTACTCAGCGATTTAACCGGACGATATACTACTGCATGTTCATTCTCTTATCATGGGTAATAACCATTGGAGCAAACGATGGCCGAAATGGAAAATCCAGCCGCGCAGTCCGCCGATCAAGACTTGCTCGATATGCTGCGCCTGTCGTTGATCTCAGGCGTTGGTCCGCGGACTAGAATGGCGCTTTTGGAGCGATTCGGCTCGCCCGCCGCCGTTCTCGCGGCCGCGCCCAGCGAACTACGCGCGGTAAAAGGCGTCGGGTCGACGCTGCTGGGGAAGATCCTGAAATCCGGCGTCAAGACCGATCATGAAATTGATGCCCAAGGGGTCGTGGACTTCTGCCGCCAAAGGGGCATCGACATACTCACCGAGACTCACGCCGATTATCCCCGAGCCCTGCGCGAAATCCACGATCCGCCCGGCGTGCTATTTGTCCGCGGCGCGATCAAACCGCAGGACGCCCTGGCCGTGGGCATGGTCGGCACCCGGCACGCCACGCAGTATGGGCTGCGCCAGGCCGAGCGCTTGGCTGGCAGTCTGGCCCGGGCGGGTTTGACGATTGTAAGCGGTCTGGCCCGAGGCATCGACGCCGCCGCCCATCGCGGCGCGTTGGCCGCCGGCGGGCGCACCATTGCCGTGCTGGCCAGCGGCGTGGCGAACATCTATCCGCCCGAACACGCGCAACTGGCCAATGAAATCGCCGCCCAAGGCGCGCTTGTAAGCGAAGCACCGCCTTATGCCGAGCCATTGTCCGGGACCTTTCCTCAGCGCAACCGGCTGATTAGCGGGATGTCGCTGGGCGTGATCGTGGTCGAGGCCGGCGATCGCAGCGGCGCCTTGATTACCGCCCGGCATGCCATGGAACAAGGACGCGACGTGTTTGCCGTGCCGGGCAATGTCGACAGCCGCACGTCGCGCGGCTGCCACCGACTGATCCGCGACGGCGCGAAACTGCTCGAATCGGCCGACGACGTGCTCGAGGAACTCGGCCCGCTGGTGGAATCGGCGACCCGCGACGACGGCCGGGAAATCCATCATCCGGCGGAACTGTTGCTCAACGAAGTGGAGCAGCAAGTGCTGTCGGTTATCGCGGGCGAAGCCACGCCCATCGACCAAATCGCCGCCCAAAGCGGCCTGCCCATGCCCCAGGTGCTTTCAACCCTCAGTGTGCTGGAAATGCGCCGCTTGATCCGCCGCCTAAGCGGAACGATGGTAATTCGGCTGTAAAACGTGTATTTGTAAAGCCGCGACTATTGGTCGCGGGACGTGGCCGACTGTGGAGTGAAGCGATCTCTTGCCTTCGACCATCCCTGGTTACTTGTCACCTGGGAAAATCCTGATACGATTATTCCATAATAAGAATCATCAATGCCTTACCTTCGACCTCATGGAGGAATGTTGCCGTGTCGAGCCCAACGGACATGATTTACAACGAAGACTGCATTGCCGGGCTGAAAAAAATCGCCGACGGCGCGGTCGATCTGGCATTTGCCGATCCGCCCTTTAACATCGGCTACGAGTACGATCAGTACGACGACGCCCTGGAAAGCGAAAAATACCTCGAAT
>JBEKGL010000486.1:0-3537 GCA_050012815.1 Thermoguttaceae bacterium | reverse complement strand
GGCAAACGGGTGTAACGATTGGATTGAAGATCTAAATAATCCGCTTCACCCTTGAGGACCGATTGCCAAAGGTAAGTCAGGCCGTTGAGTGAACCAACGGGCGTGATTATCTTGGACAGGACCAGACGGCCGGGCATCGGTTGATGCAAATCGCTTTTTTCGGATTCGTCGGAAATCGGCAAAGAATTCTCGAACTTTTGAAAGTCGCTTGCAAGCTGAATCGCCCAGGGAAAATCGCACGAATATACAACGTAATCGATTTGCGCCGACAACCGCCGCGAACGAATGGTCTCGATGATGGGATTGAGGAGCTTGGAACGGAAGTCCTCGATTGAGGCTCCGTCCGCTTTGGGATCCCAAGGCAAATAAAACACGTTGCCGGCCGGAATCTGCCGCAGGTGAATATAATAATTGGCGATGGTAAGCGAATCCAAGCTCTTGGGATTTACCACCAAGAAAACATTTTCCGGCCCGCCGCCCGCCGCTGCCGGGGTAGCCCTCGCGCACAACATAAATATCGATAAAAGAAGAGTAAGTTGCGTTTTTATGGGCAGTTTCGGCATCCTGATTTTCCCGGGGAAAATTGAGCGAGGCGGGGTAATTCCCCTGACATTACGTTTGTAAAACCGCCGATGTTCATTTAAATCGCTCGTTTTTCGCCAATTAGATTGTATGGACGGGCATTGTTCGCAGAACAAAAACTCCGGATGCAAGTGTCCAGGCTATTGGATTTCAGGTAATGAATGTCGTATGAAAAACACGCTAACGCGCTCGCCTACGGCTCGCGGCTAAACGATGAACACGACGTTTATTACATGAGATTCAAAATCATATCATAGGGCAACATCAGTGGGCAATAAATTGCCCACCCCTATAATCTTTAATCCCTTTTTGATATATTCGGTACGTTTTGTAGCGTTGCCCTCCGAGCGATTCGATAGTGTGGTTGATATGGGGATTGTCTTCCAGGGTCCAGCTTAACTCCGCGCCGGTATAGTGCAGCACATTTATCCCATAATCCAGGGTGTGGAGGATAAGCGCTTCGGCGATGCCGCGGCGGCGATAACCTTCGAGCACGTCGAGGATAACCACGCGGGCGGTGTAGATTTTTCTCATGCCCCGCGACATGCGCCACAGACCCAACGGCAGCCCCCAGGTCGTCAGGCGTCCGTTCAAGGGGCGGATTGCTTCGTTAATGTCGGGCAGGGTTACGGAAAAGCCCACCGGTTTGCCGTCGAGTTCGGCCAGAAGCACTTGTTCTTCCTGGGCGATCTTGCTTAGGCGCTGGGCAAGATGGCGGAATTCGGCGTCGGTCAGTTTAACGAATCCCCATGAATCGCTCATGGCTGAATTGTAGATCTCCAGGCATCGAGCAACCTCGGCATCGAAATTGTTATTGTCGAAATGGCGGAGAATAATGCCCGTCCGCTTAACAATGCGCTCCACGCGATCCCCCCAACGCTTTGTCAAGTCGCAGTTAGGGACAAACCACCAGGCATAAAGATCCTTGGCCTTGGTCAATCCCCAGGACTCCAAAAGCGCGGCATAGTAGATGCGGTTGTGATTCATCATTACGCGCTGCGGGGTATCGAATCCGTCGATCAGCAGCCCGCAGGGATAATTGAGCGAATAGTCGATGGGTCCCCTGAGTTCGCTGCGTCCCCTGGCGCGCAGCCAGCCGGCGGCGGCGTCGAGCAAGGCATGGGCCGCTTCCCGGTCGTCCGCGCACTCGAACATGCCGAAGCAGCCTAGGTTGGTTCCACACTGCTCGTTATAGCGGGGATCGTCGCTGACGAGTATTCGGCCCAGCGGCCTAGAGTCCCGGGACACAAGGAACTGTGCGGCCTCGCCGTGCAGGTAGAATGGATGCTTACGGCGATTGAGAAATTCCTTGACCTCGATGATTAATGGCGGGACCCAATGGGGATCTTCTTTATAGATCTCCCAGGGCACGTGAATAAAATCATTCAAATCGGCGCCGTTGCGGACTTCTCGAATTTTCAAGGCTCCGCTGCTTGAAAAGCCAATTTTACTCGGCGCCGTCAGCCCCTGAATCGCCTTTCCCTCGCCGGTTTCTGAATCCTGAACCCTGAACCCTGAACCCTGTTCCCTGACCTCTGCCGCCTGTCCACTATCCACTGCCCACTGCCCACTGTCCACTGTGCCCTCATAATCGTAAAGCCGATAAATTTTGGTTATTTTCGCGCCGCCTTTTTTAAGGCTGCCGTAGGAGAGCGAGTTCGATTCCAAAACCCAGGAGAATTCGGCTTCTTGCAGCCCCCACTCCAAGGCCTTGGGCACCAGTCCCTGCATTAGCACCAATCCGATGCCGTAGCGTTGATACTCGGGAATGACGTTAGTGCTGATGAGGCGGATCTTTTTAATAGCCCGGCGGTTTCGCAGAAGATGAAAAAACCCGAAGGGAAACAACCGGCCGTCGATTTCCTTGATGCGGGGGTTGTAGTCGGGCAGGCCAAAGGCCACGCCCACCACCTGGCCGTCTATTTCAGCCGCGACGGTCATCTCGGGCACTATCAGGTGACGCAGACCCTCGGCCATGTGTTCCACTTCGCCGGGCGTCATGGGCACGAAACCCCAGGTATTCGCCAGCGACCGGTTGTAAAGCGACAGGAACATTCTCACGTCTTCCTTGAACCTCGATCTGTCCAGCGAACGCCGCTTGACGTTGTATCGCTCGACGATCTGCTCGGCCACCGGCCTTAACTTGTTGGAAATGGCCGGAAGCATGTCCATGTGTCCCCAGAAGGCGTACAGGTCCTGGGTCTTGCGAAATCCGTAGTTTTCGATAAGCCGCTCGTAATAGGGCGGATTATAGGTCATCATGAATGTGGGCTGAGAATCGAAACCCTGGATCAACAAGCCCAATTCGTAATTTTGCGAAGGATTGGCCGGCCCGCGGAGGTTATGGATGCCTTGATCGGCGAACCACTGCTTCACGGCGTCGAAAAGGCCCGTGGCGGCTTCCTGATCGTCGCGGCACTCGAAAAACCCGAAGAATCCCCGGCGTTCGTTGTAGTGTATGTTGTGGCCGTGGTTGAGAATCGCCGCGATCCGTCCGCATACCTCGTCGCCGCGCATGGCCAGAAAGGTTTGCACTGAATTCCGGGCGTAAAACGGATGGGGCTTGTAACCCACCAGCTCTTTCTGGTTGGAACGCAGCGGGGGAATCCAATTCGGATCGCCCTCGTACAAGGTCCAGGGAAATTCCAAAAACTGCTTTTGCTGCCAGCGCGTCGTTACGCGATGAATTCTGAGATCAGCCATTATTCTTACCGTCGATAGAAACGTCTCCTTGACTTAAAGCGACGATTGTACCGGCAGTAAGGGTATACGGTCAATTGGGGATTATTTATGCGACCGTTTCAGGCTCGAGGGATTCCACACGATTCCCGCCGCAGGTTCTGGCTCGATGGAGCGCTTGAGTAACGCGTTTCATCACTCCGGCGGTCGTATCGTCAAAAGTCGCTTCAGTCACGCCCAGGCTGGCGGTAAGATTCCTGCGAAGTTGCCTGGAGG
>JBEKGL010000485.1:0-3538 GCA_050012815.1 Thermoguttaceae bacterium | reverse complement strand
AGGATGCTGCCCGTCCACCAGGAATTATAGGCATGGCCCATCAGCAAAGCGCCCAAGATGTCGGCGCCTTCGGTAATTTCGTCGGTCATGATCCGCAGGTTCGGCTGTAATTGATAGCCGTATCCGCGTAGTTCGTTGAGCGAGGCGATTGCCGAGTCGCAAGGGCAGTAGGCGTAATGCACCGTTGGCCGGTACGCGGGCCGGCCGTCCTGCCAAACCGTGAGCTTGTCTGAAATAGTAAATGCCTCGCCGTGGCGGACCACCATGCCCAGGATGCGATAATGCGGCACCCAGGATTGCACCCAGGTGTTGATGCCCATCCGCGCCAGGCAGATTTGATTTTTCGGTCCGTCGGCGTGTTCGTATGCCAATGTCGGGAGTTGTTTTTCGTGGGTGCCCCAGCCCATTTCGGCCGTGGTGGTTCCTTCCTCGCGGAAGCCTTCGATGCTCCAGGTATTGACGAACTCATCGACCTGCTTGGGCCGATCGGTGATTTGCGTATCGCGCTCGCTGCAATGGATCACCTTGACGCCCAGTTTCATTGCCAGGCGGTTAAAAGCGCGGTCGGCGATTAGTTGGGCGATTTCCTCGGCTTCGGGGCCGATCGCTTTTTTATCGTCCAACACGCGCCGGCCGATGTCGATCAACCCTTGCTTGGTCCAATGCGAAATCAAGCCCGGGTTAGCGCCATGTTCGAGAACCGCGGTGGGGCCGGGTTCGGACCATCCGGCGGTCATCCGGCGGACGTTCATGTGCCGCCAATACAGCGTCCGCTCGGCGGGATGCTTGCGATCGCCGCCGCCGTACGGATCCCAGACCTCGACAGAGGTGTTCACGTACAAAACGCCGCGGTCGTGGCACCATTGGAGAATTTCCAAGCAGTCGATGTTCCAGGCCAGGTCGATAATCAGATCGCCGGCCGAAACGTGCTTTTCCAATTCCGCTTGCAGATTGTCGGGGGCGATCCGCTGCCGGACCCAGTGCACGCCTTGTGCGGTCCAAGGCTTCATCGCGTCGGCGCGGTCCTCGAAATCCATCACCGAGATATTGGCCGGGGGAATGTGAACGTGTTTGATGAAGATGGGCAGTGCGCACCGCGCAACCGCGCCGTAGCCCAAAAACAGAACGCGTTTTGGAAAATCGAGCATATTATTAGAGTGCAGTGGACGGTAATTAATAATTAGAAATGTTTAGCCGCGAGCGGGCACCGACGGGGCACCATGCATGGCATGGTCGCGTTGGTCGGCATGGTCGGCGAGCGGGGTGATTTCGTTACATTGTCGGACAACTCCGGGCACAAGTGCCCGGGCTAAACGCTAATTTTTATCTCCTAGCGCGACCAATGGTCGCGGCTTTACAAACTGAATCAATCGTTTACGTATGTTTCCAGGAACCGTGCGAGGCGGTGGAAATCGGAATTGGGTTCGATGTAACGGACCACGGTGACCAGGGTGGCCGGATCGACCAACTGGCTGAAGGGCACGAAGTTCAGTTCCAACTGGCCGGTAACCGAGACCATCACGCCGTCGAGCCGTTTTTCCACCAAGGCCCGATAGGCCCCCACGCCGAGTTGGCTGCCCAGCATGACGTCGAAGGCCTGGGGCCGGGCGCAGCGGCTTTCGTAGCCCAGTTGCAGACCGGTGATTTTTCGCTTCTTGCCCGTCTGCTTGGTGTACTCCTTGGACACCAGATCGGCGAACAAGCGGCTGAGGTTCAGCTTGGAAATGGCGATGTGTCCGTGCTCGTCGCGCGGCACGCCCTCGATGTGTTTTTGCGGCAAAAACTCGGCCAGACCCTCGGCCAGCGCGAGCACGCCGAATTCCTTGCCCTCGACCTCTTCGCGGGCGCGCATGGTGGCCACAATGCGGTTGACCACTTCGTTCATATCCATCACGCGGCGAAGGGTGGTTTTGCCGGTTTTGGGATCGGTGATTTCCTCGCTCATCTCATACTTGCCGGTAATATCCTCGACGCTGATTACCAGGCTGGCTTCGCCGGCGATGGCCGCGCCGTAGGCCAGCCATCCCGCGCTGCGGCCCATGGTTTCGGCCACGAAGTATGCGCGGCTGGATTCGGCGTCGGCCAGCAGATTGCGGATCTCCTCGGCCAACACGTCGACCGCCGTGAAGTAACCAAAGGTGAAATCAATGCCCGTATAATCGTTGTCGATGGTCTTGGGCAGGTGGACCACGGGAATCCGCTTGCTGCCGGGCGGCAACTGTTCCTGGAAGAGTTTGAACTTGTTGGCGGTCTTCAGGGTATCGTCGCCGCCGATGGAAATCAAGGCGTCGACGCCAATCGACAGAAGCGCGTCGTAAACCGTTCTTAGCAGCTTGGTGCGCTTGGGATCCTTCAGGTGCGAGGGCTCGGAAACGTCCTTGCCCGGATTGGCCCGCGCAGTGCCGATCAAAATACCCTGGCTGTTTCGGGTGCGTTTCAAGACGCTTTGATTGATGCGGATGTAATCGCGGTTTTCAATCAGCGGATGCTCGGGGGCATACTCGATCAGGTGCGAATATCCGTGAAGAACGCCGACGACGTCGATGTTGTTGCGGAGGAAGGAAATGGCCGCGGTGGAGATCACGGCGTTGGCCGCCGGCGCAGGGCCCCCGGCGAACAAAATCGCCACCCGGCGGATGTTCGACGGCATCAGCGGCGGTCTGGATAAAGTGCTGCTCATGGTAAGTGTTAGTGGTTAGTGGTGAGTGGTTAGTGAGGGAGTGGTTAATGGTGAGTTTGCTATGCAAAATTGTAAACGACTTTGTGAAACCGCAAGCGGTTTCTTATAAGTTTTAAGTTGTCGGTTTTAAGTATTCATCATTCATAATTCAGCATTCATAATTTTATCCTACGTCGGCCAGGTGCGTTCGATGTACGTGGTATCGACCTGGGCGTTGACGAAGGCCGAAGAATCGAGGGCTTTCAGATGCAGGGGAACCGTGGTCTTTATGCCTTCGATGCGTAATTCCTTAAGCGCCCGTTTCATACATTCGATGGCTTCTTGTCGGGTGGGTTGGTGGACGATCAATTTTCCGATCAACGAATCGTAATAGGGCGACACGGCGTAGCCTTGATGGGCGTGGGAGTCGAATCGCACGCCGAATCCGCCGGGCGCAAACCAGCGGGTAATCACGCCCGGATTGGGGCGGAAATTCTTTTCCGGGTCCTCGGCGTTGATGCGGCACTCGATGGCCGCTCCCCTTTGTTGAATCTCTTCCTGTTTAAACGGCAACGGTTCGCCGGAGGCCACCAGGATCTGGGCTTTAATCAGGTCGATTCCGGTGACCATCTCCGTAACGGGATGTTCCACCTGAATGCGGGCGTTGGTCTCGATGAAGTAGAAAGTTCCCTTGCGATCGACGATGAACTCCACGGTGCCGGCATTGGTGTAATTGGCGGCCTTGATCAGCCTCACGGCCGCTTCGCACATTGCCGCGCGGGTTTCCTTGGGGAGCGAAGGAGCGGGGCTCTCTTCGATCAGCTTCTGATGCCGCCGCTGCATGGTGCAGTCGCGCTCCCACAGGTGCACCACGTTGCC
>JBEKGL010000484.1:0-4101 GCA_050012815.1 Thermoguttaceae bacterium | reverse complement strand
CGATCGGACTGCTCCTTGGGAATACCGTATTTCTCTAAGAACTTCTGAAGTGAAGCTGGTGGCGTGCCATTGATATTTCCAAAAAGTATTTCGACAAAGTGCTCGATCTTCTTCATAAACTCGAACTGTGGACGAATCCATTCGGCGACGGCAACGGTGAATTGTGCAAGTTGTACCTGTAGTGGACGAATCCCTTCGGCGACGGCGGCGGCGAATTGTGCGTGTTGTAACGGGTTCAGGAACATTTCATTTCCTCCATAGCGAATTGTATTTGTTGAATTTCCGGCAAACTTCAATTACACTAGGAATTACGACGCCTGCCGACGCCTCGTGCAATCGACGTAAGTCAGTATCCCCGCCCGGATTCGGACCGGGAGCCTTCGGCTCCGGAGGCCAAATTTCGGGGCAATTCCAGATACTTAATTAAAGACATAAAAGGCAATGTATCTATTTTAATATTCTAGAACTGCCGCAGTCTACCCTTGCCGCGCTGCCTCTGGACTCTACACCCTCAGCATTTTAACGTACCGAAGTGGTTTGTGTAGCGGCCGGTGTTTTCCAGGCCGGTGGCGATCGTGGTCCACGGTCCGCCGGGATTTTGGCTGAAGGCAAGCGTCACTGGCCGGTCGGCGAGCATCTTGTCCGAGGCTTCCCAATTGATAATCAACTGTCCGTCGTCCTTGCCTTTGCCCAAGTCGGCCGAGGTGATGTGGGCAATGGGTTTTGTCAGATCGACGCCGACCCAGATCGAGGGCAGATCGCCGGATTTTGGCGGGTCTTGGCTCAGGCCAGCGCCGCTTGTGGCCACAATGCGGAACCCAAAAATGCCTTCCTCGTCAACGGACACGGAAATGGGGCTGCGGTTGTCGTCGTCCACGGCAAACATCCGCCAGTTGCGGCCGCCGTCGCGGGTGCCCCAAAGTTCCACGCGGCCGACGCCCGACGGGCCGACCGATTCCAAGTCGTAATCCAACTCGAACATTCGCGTGTTGATCATCCTTGGCCGTTCGCCCGGCGGAAGCAGGCGCATTTCCGGATCGGTCGGTGTATCGCCGGGTGCTTGATATCGGTTTCCAACGGGCGGATTGACGGCAAGCGGCACCGCGCGCGACGGCGAATCGGCGATATTCGGACGATTGGCCCGGCGCTCGGTTTTGCCGGCGGTTCCGGCGGCCGGATTTTGCGAGGCATCGGCGCTACGGTTGTCCGCGCCGGCAAGGCTCGGTTTGGGGGCCGCGTCTTGATCGATTTTTACCTGGGCGTGGCTGACCGATTTGTTGCCGGCGGCGTCGGACACTTCAGCGCGGATTTGGATTTCGCGCGGACCGGGCTGGGGCCACCAGGAAACATCGCCGGCTTGCACGCCGTCCGAAACGCTGGAGTTCTTTTCGCCAATGGCCACCGTCTGCCAAGGTCCGTCGGGCAATGCCCGATATTGCAGGGAAAGGCTATCGGGCTTGGGATGAAGTTCATTGATCTGCCATTGAACGTTGATCTGTCCGGCCTGGCCGCATTGCGCGGTAAGTTGCAATCGCGGGGGCGTGGTATCGACGAATACCCGCAATCCGGGAGCGAATATGGTTTCGGGATGAAGTTTTCCCGCCCGATCGACGGTGCGAATCGCAAACCAGTATTCGCCGTCGGTTGCGGTGCGGAATGGGATCTGCTTTTGGTTGGGCTGAGTCCGCGCGTATAATTGCCAGTGTGCCCCGTTGTCGTGCGAGACCAACAATTGCACTTCCACCGGTTGGTGTGCTTGTTCCGCCGGCTGATCCACATTAAAAGGAATGGAAAAAAGCGTCTGCCGCGTGGCAATGGGCGCGGGCAGGGTCGAGGGGCTTGTAGGCGGACCGGTCCGCAGTTCAGCCGCTGTCGCCGTTAGAACCAGACAAGTGACAAGAGTTGAAAGCCACATGGAGATGTTCCTCCGATGGCCGAAGATTATTCCAGCTTTTATCAAACCCCAAATATGAGGTATATGTATTCCATGAGTACACAATTCCACACTGATCGTATCGGAGATAACGATTGCACGACTTAAATGGCTAATTCCAAAAACCATACGTTATAACTAAGATGTTCATTTGTTATCTGCCAGTTTTTTGCACGGACTGGCAATATTACTAGTCCATTGGAGGGAAAAGTCGGGAAAATCTACGCTAAGACGATAAATTGGCTGAAATAAAGCGCTAGACTTAAAACGAGTTGTGATGATAATTAAATTAAGGATAACCATTTTAGGTAAGATCGGGGGTCATTGCTTATCGTGACCTGGGAACAGTTACGGGCGCTGGAGCCGGAGCGGTTTATACTAGCGTTAGCTATATTAGCGATAATGACCGCTATTGCAGCCTATGTTGTTTCGAAAATCCGTACCAAGACGCTACAACGCGAACCACGAGCCAGTGAATTACTGTCAAAATTTCGTGAAATGCACTCCCGGGGTGTGCTAACCGACGCGGAATTCCGAACTATTAAAACTGCGTTGGAGGAACAACTCCCAAAAGAGTTAAATGATAACAGCGAAAGAGGTTAGCTAAACAATACCGATCTCGCTGGTGCGGTAGAATCACGCAGTTCTAACGGCTTGAAGGGATACAAGCCCTGTATGACCGAAAACCCAAACCAGTGTACAAACGTAGTAATAGCAGCTTTGACAGGCTCGGATGAGAATTGAATTGAAAACTAAAATGCTCTCCGGCAGCCGCTGAAAGGTGAATTGAATATTAAAATGCCGTCCGGCAGTCGCTGAAAGGATAAGTAAAGTAATGCCTACAGGTCGAGATTTCACCACCGGCCGCCGCGGAGGCGGACCCGTAAAGAAAAACGCCTTTTGCTCCTTCTGCCGCAAGAGCTATCGTGACGTCGGTCCGCTGGTGGAAGGTCCGGGCGACGTGTACATCTGCGGCGAGTGCATCGATCTTTGCCAATCGATCCTGGAACAAGAACGACGCCGCAGGGGCACCAACAAGCAACTGTTCACCAAGATCCCCACCCCGCGGCAGATCGTCTCGCAGTTGGATCAATACGTCATCGGTCAAGAACACGCCAAAAAAATCCTGGCCGTGGCGGTGCACAGCCATTACAAGCGATTGATCCACGGCACCTCCGGCTCCGACGTGGATATCGACAAGTCGAACATCCTTTTGATCGGTCCCACGGGTTCGGGCAAGACCTTGCTGGCCCAAACTTTGGCCAGGATTCTCGATGTCCCATTTGCCATCGGCGACGCAACCACTTTGACCGAGGCCGGATACGTGGGCGAAGACGTGGAGAACCTGCTCTTGAAACTCCTGCACGCGGCCGATTTCGATTTGGAATCCGCCCAGCGCGGGGTGCTTTACATCGACGAGATCGACAAGATCGGCAAAACCAGCCAGAATATCTCCATCACCCGCGACGTGTCGGGCGAAGGCGTGCAGCAAGCCTTGCTGAAAATGCTCGAAGGCACCGTGGCCAATGTGCCGCCCCAAGGCGGACGAAAACATCCCGAGCAACAATACATCCAGATGGACACCTCGAACATCCTCTTCATCTGCGGCGGCACGTTCGTGGGCCTGGAAGACATCATCGCCCGGCGCATGGGAAAACGCACCATCGGTTTCACCCAGGAGGGCGTAAGCCGGGATCAAATGGAACTGGGCGACCTGCTCCAGCAAGTCACCTCCGACGACATCCTGGAATATGGGATGATTCCCGAACTGATCGGTCGGCTGCCGGTGGTCTCGGCCCTCAGACCGCTGGACCTGGATTCCATGATCCGCGTGCTGACCGAACCGAAGAATGCCCTGGTCAAACAGTTTCAAGCCCTGTTTGCCATGGAAAACGCCGAACTGGGCTTTACCGAAACCGCGCTAAAGGCCATTGCCCAGCGGGCCATTGAAAAAGACACCGGCGCCCGGGCGCTGCGTTCGATCGTGGAAGAGATCATGCTCGAGATCATGTACGAGTTGCCCGACCAGTCCGCCGGCGCGCAATATCTCATCAACGAGGACAACGTCTTCGGTCGCCAACCCGCGCTGCCGCTCCGCACCGAAGCGAAGTCGGCGTAAAAAATCAATATTCGTCAGTTCTCAAGCCGCGATCCCTCCCTCGCGGCTT
>JBEKGL010000483.1:0-5861 GCA_050012815.1 Thermoguttaceae bacterium | reverse complement strand
TGTGCGCCGGCCACTTGCTGCCCGAAGTCCTGTTGCCCGCGTCATCATCGTGCACGGTCCTGCCGTCCACGGTCCTGCGAACCGGTTTCTTGCTGCCCGGCGCCTTGCGCTCCGGCGGCTTGTGCTCCGGCCCCCTGCGCTCCGGCGGCTTGCGCTCCGGCGTGCTGTGCTTCGACTTGCGAGCCGAAGTCCTGCTGCCCGCGTCATCATCGTGCACGGTCTTGCCGTCCACGATCCTGCGAACCGGTTTCTTGCTGCCCGGCGCCTTGCGCTCCGGCGGCCTGTGCTCCGGCCACCTGCGCTCCGGCTTCTTGCGAGCCGGTTTCCTGCCGGCCGCGTCATCACCGTCATGCTCGCTCCTGCCGTCCGCGGTCTTGCGAGCCGGTGACCTGCTGCCCGAAGGCCTGCGAACCAGGCTGCTGCGCTGCTCCGGCGTCTGGCGCTCCGGCGACAGCCCCGAAGGAAGCTCCTGCTTCCCCAGCACCGGCTCCGCCGGTTGCTCCCGCTCCGAAGTCCACCTAAGCCTTCGGTAAAGTTGACTGTAAAGAGCCGTTCATGCTTGCACGAACGGCTCTTTTTTTATGCGCCAACTACAATGGGGCTTGCTAAGGCGGATTATTCATAGCCAAGGATTTCCAATCCCAAAGTGCGAAATGCCCCATAGTTGTAAACGAAGGTAACGTGTTTGCCATCCCTCGCTTGCGCTTCGGGCTAATGTGAATTTCTGAATAATCCTGGCTAAGCGGATGTCAAAGTAATACGCCCCTCTCCCGCTTGCGGGAGAGGGGCCGGGGGTGAGGGCGGATTGCCCTCCAAACTCAAAATTTATTCTTGGACAGCCGCTAAGTTCACCATAATTTTTTTCCTTATCGCCTTGACATAGTGTTTAACTGTTGTATGATATGTACATCAGCTAATACACTGGTGCAACATGTATATTTTCCTGAACCACCACAGCGGCGAGCCGATCTACCGCCAAATCGTCGAGGCGATCAAGTATAAGATCGTCTCCGGACAGGTTGCCGTGGACGAAAAGCTGCCTAGTATTCGCTCTTTGGCCGAAGAGTTGAAGATCAATCCGCGGACGATGATGAAGGCTTATGAAGAACTCCAGCACGCCGGATTGGTGGTAATGCGTCAGGGGCAGGGAGTGTTTGTCTCCGCCAACCAGGGAACTACCCCGGAAACCCTGCGCCGCAAGGCCATTGGCGAGATGGCCCGGCGTATGCTCTCCGAGGCCTTTCGCCTTGGGGCAAGCCGGGAAGAGGTTTTAAACTGCGTTCAAGCAGAAGCTAATAAAATGGAACCTTCCCATGAATGATCCCGTGATACGCACCGAGAATTTGTATCGCGATTTCGGCGCGGTAAAGGCATTGGACAATCTAAACCTGGAGGCGTCCAAAGGTAGCGTTTTGGCCTTGCTCGGGCCGAACGGGGCCGGAAAAACAACCTTCCTGCGGATTGTCATGGGTTTAATCGAACCGACCGGCGGTCAGGCGCAAGTCCTGGGCCGGTCGGCTTGGCCATACTTGTCTAAGCAGTGCGGGCGGATCGCTTACGTGGGCGACCGGTGCGAGCCTTCAAATTGGGCAATCCCGGCGCTCTTGGAAGACGTGCAAGCTGGCGCCGCGACGCGTTTCGATAGGACTTTGTTCCGCGAACTTTGCGCCCGGAGGAATATCAACCGACGCCGACCATACGGTGCAATGAGCAAGGGCCAACGGAGATGGATTCTCACCAGCCTGGCCCTTGCTTCCAAGCCGGAGTTGATCCTGTTGGACGAGCCGGCCGACGGATTGGACCCTGCCGCACGCCGAGACCTATACGATTCTTTGCGCAGTCTTGTCACAGGCTGTGATGCCGCGGCCGTCGTCGCCACGCACATCATTGCCGACGTGGAACGCATCGCCGACGACGTGGCGATCATCGACGCCGGCCGCCTCGTGTTCTCCGCTCAGTTGGAAGACCTGCGCGAACAGGTCAGGCAAGTGGAGATTCCCGGCGGAACCGACCTGCCGAAAATCGATAATACAATTTCCATACTCGGCTCCGTCCGCTCGGGCGACACGCAAATTCTATGGATCAGGCACGACGGAACGAGCGACGAGGCGCTAAGAGAAAAACTCGGGACCGGCGTCAATATTCACACGATCGGACTGGAGGAGATCTATCTTGCTATTGCCGAACATCGGCATACACCGCAATAAAAAAAGGTTGAAATATGAAAATACATCCCGGATTGCTGCGAATCTATTGGCGTCAGTCGTTGCCGGCCACGGTGATGGGCGTGCTCAGCCTGCACTGCCGCTGTTTTTTGTTGGATTGCAGTGTTTGCTTTTGGCCTGGCTGCTGGGACGTTTCAATACGCCAGCGTTCGCATTTCTTTACTCCCGCGGCTATTCGCGCGACCAACTTTGGGGACATCTGATGCTTGCCAGCCTCATTTCCGCACTAGCAGCCTGGCTGCCGGCGGCGTTGATAGTCTGGACGGGATTGCGGAGCCACTTATTCGACTTGCTTGAAAATCCGTATTTTCCAGTCATGGCCCCGTTGGAAACAATGGCGCCGCTTGCCTGGCTGGTCTTTTATTTTATGCTTATGCCGATATTTCATTATGTCTGGATTCGTCTTGCCCAGCCTACTCGTGGACGCTTGGGAGGCTTGATTGCCTCCTCCGCAATGCTTTTGGCTTTCGCTATGTCATTTGACATAGTAAGAGCTTCTTTTATAAACGAATGGTTTGTCTGGCTGGCGGGGCTGACTTTTGCGGCCACAAGTTTATGCACGCTGTACGGCGGTCGAACGCTTCATCGCTTTTTGGAGGTGCGCGCATGATTAGCTCATTTTTAGTTTTAGTTTTAACGGCTCTGATATGCGCGATGTGCTGGTTTGCAGCTCGCAAGGGATGGACATTTTCGGGCCGATACTCGAAGTGTGCCGGAGGATTCCTTCCGCGGTCCGCACCTCGTGCTAGTCGCGCAGCCAGGCTCGTTGAGGCGTGCTTACTGGGGGCTGTTGCAATAGTCATCATCACTTTATTATCAACGCCTCCAAGATTCGGGGGATATCTTCTGATGCTAGGTCAACTCCGACCTGAATGTGCTCTTACCCAGGCAATTCGGTTTGCCTGCGTTGTTGCCGGCGCGGGTATCGCCATTATTGGCGCGCTTTCCGGGCGCACTCTTGCAGGCACAATAGTATTGGTGGTTGTGCTGATCGGTTATGGATATGTTGTAATGGGAAACCGCTATGGTGGTTATGATAAAATGGCGGAGAAACCAGCCGTTCATTACACAATTGACCTCAGCGGAGTGAACGTCGATGGGGCGGAGCTTTGGGTGAACGGCGTATACCTGGGAAAGACTCCTTACATCGCAACCGTGGATGAATTTATCTCGAAGGTTCCTTACTGGCCGGAGCAACCGAAAGACTATGACACCGATAATGTTGCGATCCCCGAGTATCAACAAGATGGTGTTTCCGCTTCAACCTATTACCGGTGGATCAAGTTCCAATCGCCCGTTGTTGTTTGGGCTGGATCGCTTGTAACTCCGCTGCCGCTCGCCGATTGGAGGACGTACTATGCTCGCGTACGTTATGCCGGCGAGTGGGGTTTGCACGGCGGTGGCGGTGGCGGAGGCATGACCAATTATTATGCCGACAGCGAAGTAAACGTATTTTTCCCCGAGCGGCAAAAACGCCTGGATGCCTTGCTGAACAAGGCCCGACTGACTGATTATCGCGTTTGGGACGATTGGTATAAAGCCATGGAAACCTACAACGAAGACGGATGGATTGCCTTAGACAATGCGGTCGGTAAAGAACCGGGAATGAAAAAAGTGATGGACGATTGGGCATCGCGGCGCTATCAGCTCGACAAGGTCGTTGATGAGGAATCGGCGTGGCAAACATTCCAGCGGATTTGCGATGAGGCGAAGTCGCGCGAGTGGTATCTGACCGCCAGTCTTGCCGGCCATGCAGTGGAAATTTTAGTGCCTAAACTTCCGCAAGATCGGCTCGTGGAAAAGACCGTTAAAATCATACGCAATAGCGATACTTTCGATTATACCCAGTGGACTCTAAACGGCCGCCTGGTTTTCGGCATTAATCAGGGGCCTGGTTTTGTTTCTCTCGGAAAAGCCGGCAGCATGTACAACTCCGGCTCGGTCGAGGGGCAATTCCCCGTTAGCGGATTCCCTGTCAACGGATTCCCAGTCGCTCATGCTATTTGGAAACTAAACGACCGGCTTGTTGCGGAAAAGGCAGCCTCGCCGAACATTATCCAACTGCGCATAGTCCCCGAGATCATACGCCGGTTTTACAGGAAACCCAGCTCTGATGCGCCCATGCTTATCGCGACGCACTTCGGCGGACCGGCTATCGATACCTTGCTGCAAAGACAAAGCAGGCATTTCGATAGACTCAATCTGTGGGACGACATTTCATTATATTATATAGTCTATCTGAAAGATGAAGTCGGCCAAAAGTACCGACATGATTATGCGTGGTCAATTATGAGCTCAGCAGACTGGCGATGCGAAAAAACTAGCTCACTCCACGATTTGCCGGATCAGATCGACTTTATCTTCGTTGAACCTTGGCTGGCAAAAGAGTATTGGCCCCACTTCGCCAAACTAATCCGCCAGGAACCGTCCTCCGAAAGACTAATCCGACAGAAACAGTTCTTCAATCCTCTGAAGACGCAGTGGCAATACCTGTTAAAAATGGGCGACTCCGCTATGCCCGAGATGTTCGTCGAGGCTTGGAAGGAAACGAAGATCAATTTTTCCGACTTCATGTTTTCAGTCCAATTGCTCAAACAACTCGATCGCAAAACGCAACAAAATGTTGTCGATTCGCTCGTCGAAGAAATACAAATAAATTCCTCCAATCTCGTAAACGTTCCCGAAAATCTAAAAAAGGAGATGATCAGGCAATTGCAAACTCCTTCCGGGGAGCATGATCCTCAACTTGTGTTTGAAACCTTGGAAAAAGGACCTCAAGCGGATCGAGACAGCCTTATGAAATACCTCCCGCTGTGGCTGGAGCATAATGAGCCGGCTTCGCACTTAGTCGATATGCTTGCCAAGGCCGATGACCCGAAACTACGTGCTTTGGCCTTAGGCGCCGTACGAGCCAATCCTACTCCCGAGCATCAAGCCCTACTCCAGCAATTATTAAACGATCCGGACTCAACCGTCCGGGAAGCGGCGGAAAAGGTTTCTAAGGAATTAAAGGTCTTGGCCGAAGCTGATCCGCGGGAATACGCCTCGGATTATTCATCCGCCGCCGAAAAGGCTCCGCCCGCCAAATAATTCGGTTTTCATTTTCACCACGAAAAAGCGAAAGTGCGAAAGAACGAAACGAATTAGAACGATTTGTGTTTCGCCTTTTCGTTCTTTCGTTTTTTCACTGTGAAAAAGATCGCGACGCTTGTTTTTTGTTTTTTCTCTATCGTGGATTGAATGGCCAAATTTGGTTCAATTCAGATGGTTCACTAAACCGCAAGCGGTTTCGTTGTAAATATGGGCGATATGCGAATACTGCGCAAGGCGGTGCGCCTTTTCCTCTGTAAAACTTGAAAAAATTTGCGGATTACGAAGGTTTTTCGGCCGACATTAACGGTACGGTTATTCTCGTATTATTCACTCAATTTCTAGTTTCTCGTCAGAAAAGGTCGTAAATATGTGGCGTAAAATAGCCTACGCTGGAATTCTGGGCCTGATCGCCTTGTCCTTCGGCTGCACCATGTGCTGTCATCCTTACGACAATAACGGACCGGTGTACGACAGCAATGGTCAATGCGATTCCGACGTTCGGGCAGGTTCGATTCTTGAAGGCGGCGCCATGCAACCTTCGTC
>JBEKGL010000482.1:0-3563 GCA_050012815.1 Thermoguttaceae bacterium | reverse complement strand
TTTCTTGTGCAGGGCTGTGCCTTGCCGCGAATGCGTCTGCGCTTCATCCTTGGCCTTCAGCAACGTCTCTTCCAGGTTATCGACCGCTTTGCCGCGTTTTTCCTTGTCATCGGGCCGGCCCCAATTTTTATACTCTTCCGGAGGTAAGGGATTCAGGGCGATCACTTCCTTGTATTCCGCCAGGGCCTTATCCGCATCGTTCTTTTCCAAGGCGATCATGGCCTTTTGAAAATGGGCCTCGGTAAAGTGGCTGTCCGACTTCAGCGCCAGATCGTAATCGGTTATCGCCTTGTCCAC
This sequence comes from Thermoguttaceae bacterium, assembly GCA_050012815.1. Taxonomy (GTDB): domain Bacteria; phylum Planctomycetota; class Planctomycetia; order Pirellulales; family Thermoguttaceae; genus JBEKIK01. The sequence continues at coordinate 3,266 of JBEKGL010000482.1, read as the reverse complement.
ATCGCCTTTTAGATAAGTGGCATAACCGTGGTAATACAAGGCCTCCGGATCGTCCGGAGCGAGTTGGACTGCCTTTTCCAGATCGGCCAGGGCCAAATCCGTACTGCCTTGATTGAGCAAGGCATGGCCGCGCTCGCGAAAGGCATGGGCGTAATTCGGATCAAGACGCAAGGTTTCGTTCAGTTCGGCCAGTGCTTTATTGGTTTCGCCCTTGCCCAACAAGGCGTAACCCCGGGTGAAATGGAAGGAAGGTTCCTGGGGCGACATTTTCACGGCCTTGTCCAAATCGGCCAAAGCGGCGTCAAAATCCTTTTTCATGGCGTATGCGTTGCCCCGGTCGCACCAGGTTTCGGGATCCTGGGGTTCGAGCCCAATGGCCTTGGAAAAGTCGGCTATGGCCCGGTCCCAGTCGGCCATCTGCGATAGCGCTGCGGCGCGGCTGGCATAAGCGGCGGCGTCGTTGGGAGCAAGACGGATGGCCTGATTCAGATCGGCCAGCGCCTGCTCGACCTCGCCATTTTGCAGGCGGACAAAACCGCGATCGCGGTAGGCTTCGGCATAGTTCGGATACAGACGGATGGCGGCGGTATAGTCCTCGATTGCTTTATCGATCTCGTTTTTGCGGAAATAGGCGAACGCCCGGTTGAAATAGATTCTACCGCCCTTTGGCGACAACTGGACGGCGGTATTGAAATCGGCAAGGGCCTTGTCGAATTCTTCTTTGCTGACATAGGCCATTCCCCGGTCGCAATAAGCGGCGGCATATTTGGGATCGATCTGGATGGCCCGGTTGAACAGGCCTATGGCGACATCGGCGTCGCCTTTATCCAGGGCTTCGATGCCTTTTTTATAAGGTTCAGCGGCTGGACTGGCGGCCTGCAAATCGGGGATTTTACCCATGCTCGGCAGATCGGAGATTTTTCCCATGCCCGGCAGGTCGGATTTCGGTTTATCGCCGTCCTGCGAACGCTGACCCCCTCGTAGACGAAGGCGCAGCCCTTCTGGCGCTTTGGCATTTGAGTCGGACGAATCGGCCGGCTGCGTTCCGTCCGTGCCGCGCAGACTGGCACCCAATCGGCCGCGCGTCGCCTGCGGCCATGCCGCCGTGCCCATTAGACCGACCAGGAGCATTGCAATTGCCAAAATCGCACAATCCAGAAATGCTCTGCGCATAACACTTCCTCCATGTGGAGCGTTAATAGAAATCAGCCTCCATCGAAAGCCCAGTTTATCCGGTCTGATTAGAACTTCAAGCCCGTAATGCAACGCCCTTTTCATGCGTTGATTTTTTACGTCAATGTTGCATGGCCGAAGTGCGGTTATGGACAAGAGTTATGGCGGGAGCAGAAATCGCAACTTCAAGTGCTCCATAATAGGGGTGTTGCATAAATAATCTGGCGATTTTAGGCGATTTGGGTTGACTGATTAAATTGGTTGAAGATTTTGGAATTATTTAGGGACTCTAACAATCCTCCCCTCGCCGGGCACCGACCGAAGGTTGGTCGAGGGAGAGGGGCCGGGGGTAAGGGTGTCTGGGTATTGTTAGAGTTCCTTAGTTTTTAGAGGATTATATGAAATCACTTGGCCTAATTTCCAGTGGACAGAATGAATTCGTATTGGATTATTTAGCGCTTTATGATTTGTGTTAATATATCGTGGAAGAGGTTTTTAAAATGCCAACCGATTTAGACAAATTAATCACTCAGGCTCAAAAAGTAGGCCGGCACCGGACTAAAAAGGAAGCGGTGACTGCGGCGTTAAAAGAGTACATAGCCCGGAAAAAGCAAGAAGAAATCACTCCATCATTCGGTATCTTTGATTTTGATCCGAAATATGACTACAAAAAGGCGAGGAACGTATGAAGGTTATGGTCCATAAGAACGAGTTGTCGGCGGTTTTCCTAGTTTCCACGCGGAGCATGGGAACCAGGAAATGGTGCGTTTCACGCACCCTACTTTGCGGGTGAGGTATCGGGTTTGGGTTTTTCCGATTTTTGCGGGCTGATCCACTTTATTCGGCGGATCGCGATCTTGCCGTCCTCGATGGGCAAGGGCTGGTATCCAAGTTGGTAATCCTCAATTTCCTTGATCGTATATTGGATTGCATCAATTACTCTTTTCAAGCTGCTGATTGTTAACGGAAATTGTTGATTTGTTGCTACGATCTTTTGTAGATTTTGCGCTCCTTGGATTATGCCGTCGATTTCGGCCTGTTTGGCATTCAAGCCGCGGAGTTCGATTTCGGCGGCTACCCTGGCGGTTTCGAGTTGATCTCTGCGGGCTTCTGGCATGTGTCCTTTTTGTGCCATCTCTTGGCAGGCCTTGATCCGCGCATTAATGCCCGCCAGATCGACGGCTAACATTCGGCGTTGGGTTTTTAGGGTCACCAGGGCCTCGGGTGTAATGTCTTCGAATTCCTTGTATTTATCGGCCTCTTTCTGAGCAATGCTAAGATCCGATTCGGCCTTTTTTAGTTTGTCGCTATATTCCGCAAGCATTTGAATTCGTTTTTTTCTGATGTCCAGACATTCTTTTTGTCCGGGATAACAGATACTCCAATCGTAAAAGGCCATCCACGCCTCGACGCATTTTTTGGTTTCTTCGGCGGTGGGAGAAAGCAGTCGGATTTGAACAAAGGCGGGGTCGCCTGTCTGGTCGTTTGAAAAGTTATTTTCGATGAAAAGTATGTCCTTTTTTTCAAATGCAGCAGCAATCTCTTTTTCCATTTGATTTTTCTCGGGGGGCATCTTTGATAAAAAGAATTCTTTTTCGACTGGGTAAAATGTCGGATGAGATTGCTGGCTGCCAATCAATAATTGATCTTGCCATTCGCTTAATTTGTCGAAAAAACTTACATTAACGGAGGTCTCAACAAATCCTGGCATGTTGCCACCCATTCTGCCCATGCCGCCTCTACCGCTGATCGGGCCGCCCACCATGCCGCCACCCATTCCACCCATGCCGCCACCTATTACATACATGGGTCCAGAACGTAGAGCCATTAAAGAGGCACTATTATTCAAACCGATCACATTTCTAGTTGTTATTTCTCCATTTCTTCCCCTCCTTGATATTCTTGGCGAATTTTCATAAGTATTTGCTTTTTTAGTGAATACCAAGCGGAATGAGGCCACGTAGCGTTGGTCGAGTATTCCTTCTTGCATGTTTTCCAAGGGCAAAGGGACTTCTTCCTCGGTAACGTCGAACTTCAATTCTCGTTTGGGTATGACCGGTTCGTCGGGCACGGCTGGTATGGTTGCCGAAGTT
>JBEKGL010000481.1:0-3564 GCA_050012815.1 Thermoguttaceae bacterium | reverse complement strand
CCGACGTACATAAAGGCTTGCTCGGGCAGGTGGTCCCACTTGCCGTCGCAGATCTCCTCGAAGCTGCGAATCGTATCGGCCAGCGGGGTGATTTCGCCCGGCTTGCCGGTAAACACCTCGGCCACTAAAAACGGCTGCGACAGAAATCGTTCGATGCGCCGGGCGCGGTGGACCACGAGTTTGTCGGCCTCGTTCAGTTCGTCCACGCCGAGGATGGCGATGATGTCTTGCAGTTCGCGATATCGCTGCAAAGTCATTTGCACCCTGCGCGCGCAGTCGTAATGCCGCTGGCCCAGATATTGCGGATCCAAAATCCGGCTGGACGAGGCCAGCGGATCGACTGCCGGATAAATGCCCTTTTCGCTGATCGCCCGCTCCAGGTAGATGAATGCGTCGAGTTGGGCAAAGGCCGTGGCCGGGGCCGGATCGGTCGGATCGTCGGCCGGCACGTACACCGCCTGCACCGAGGTGATCGCCCCCTTGTTGGTCGAGGCGATCCGCTCTTGCAACTGGCCCATCTCGGTGGCCAGCGTGGGCTGGTAGCCCACGGCCGAGGGCATGCGCCCCAGAAGCGCCGAAACTTCGCTGCCGGCCTGCGAAAAACGGAAGATGTTGTCGATGAACAAGAGCACGTCGGCGCCGGTCGTATCGCGGAAGTACTCGGCCATGGTCAGGGCCGAAAGGGCCACGCGCAATCGGGCGCCCGGCGGCTCGTTCATCTGGCCGAAGACCATGCACGTTTGCGATAGTACGTTGCGTCCGGTGTCGCCGATTTTGGCGTGTTGCATTTCCAGCCACAGGTCGTTGCCTTCGCGGGTCCGCTCGCCCACGCCGGCGAACACGGAAAAACCGCCGTGGGCCGTGGCGATACGCGCGATCAACTCGGTGAGGATCACGGTTTTGCCCAATCCGGCCCCGCCGAACAATCCCGCCTTTCCGCCGCGCACAAAGGGCGTTAAAAGATCGATCACTTTGATGCCGGTTTCAAACACCTCGGTTTTGGTCGATAGGTCGGTCACCGGCGGCGAATCGCGGTGGATCGGCCAGTAGTCGTCGGCCTTGACCGGCCCTCGCCCGTCGATCGGCTGGCCTATGAGATTGAACACGCGACCGAGCGTGGCCTTGCCCACCGGCACGCGCACGGACGAGCCGGTATCGATGCATTCCATGCCGCGGACCATGCCGTCGGTGTTGCCCAGGGCCACGCAGCGGACCCGCCCGCCGCCGAGGTGCTGCTGTACTTCGCCGGTTAGATCGAGCTTGATTCCCTTTTGATCGCTTTCGACCTTGACGGCATTGTAAATGGGCGGCAATTGATTTTCGGGAAACTCGACGTCGAAAGTCGAGCCGATGACCTGACTGACGCGCCCGATGTTCTTTTTCTGGACAGGTTTGGTTGCTGTGGGCATGGTTTTTTAAACTGTATTGAGTATTGGATTATATTTTCATCACGAAAACACGAAAGAGCGAAATCGCGAAAAGATCAAATAATTTAATTTCGTTTTTTCTTTATTTCGTGTTTTCGTGATAAAATAATGGTTATACTTTTTTATTCTGTAATTTTTATTATTTTTCCAATGCCTCTGCCCCGCCGATAATTTCCAGCAATTCGCCGGTGATCTGTCCTTGCCGGGCGCGGTTGTAGGCCATCGACAAATTCGCGATCATCGAATCGGCGTTTTCGGTGGCGGCTTTCATTGCCGTCATGCGGGCGAGCTGCTCGCTCACGGCGGCGTCGAGAAAACATTTAAACAATTTAGCCTTGAAACTCGCCGGCACGACCTCGTCCAAAATGCTCTCGGCCGAGGGAAGAAATTCGTATTGCGTTTCCGCCAACCGGGGCTCTTCCTCGCTTGCGCCTTCCAATTGGGCGATGGGCAAGAGCGTTTCGATCAGGGCGAACTGGCGGCTGGAACTCTCGAATTTCGTGTATGCCACGTCGAGCCGGTCGAGTATGCCCGCCTGGAAATCCTCCAAATACCGCCGCGCAAGGACATCCACTTCCTGGAACGTCGGTTTGTCCTCGAAATGGGTGAAACGCTGGTCAGGCTGGATGCCGCGAAAGCGAAAATACGAAACGCCTCGCTTGCCCGAGACTTCCAATCGCACTTGGTGTGCCTCTTGCCGCAGTTCTTTCAATCGCGCGTTGGCCAATCGCAGCACGCCGGCGTTATACCCGCCGCACAGCCCGCGGTTGGCCGCAAGCACTAACAAGATTGCATTTTTCGTTTCCGGGCGCGACGCCAGGAGCGGGTGCGACACTTCCAAGCCGACGCGGACAAGATGGCCGACCAATTTTGTGATCCGCTTGGTATAGGCCGTTGCGGCAATGGCCCGATCCATCGCCCGCTTGAACCGCGCGGTGGAAATCAACTCCATAGTCCGCGTGATTTTGCGGATGTTCTTGATCGACTTGCGGCGTTTGTCAAAAGTTTTGGCTTTGGCCATCGAAACGTTTTCAGTTGTCAGTTATCAGTTTTCAGTTTTTTACACCGTTACGGTCGCCTTGGAATGATCCGCGGCGTAGCGTTTTTGGAATTCGGCGATGGCTTGGTCAACGGCGGCCATGCCCGCGTCGTCGAGTTGGCGGGTGTCGGTGATCTTTTTCCAAAGATCCGCTCTTTCATCGCGGAAGAATTGTAAAAAACCTTGTTCCCAATCGTGAACTTCGCCGACTGGAATTTTGTCCAAGTGGCCGCGGGTGCCGGCGTAAATACTCAGCACCTGATCGGTCACGTGCATGGGTTGATACAGGCCTTGCTTGAGCAATTCGGTCATGTGATAGCCGCGGTCGAGCCGGGCTTGGGTGGCGGGGTCCAGATCGGTGCCCAGTTGAGCGAAGGCCTCGAGTTCGCGGAAAGAGGCCAAATCTAGGCGCAGGCCGCCGGCCACTTTTTTCATTGCCGGCACTTGAGCCGCCCCGCCCACGCGCGACACCGATATGCCCACGTTCATGGCCGGGCGCTGACCGGCGAAGAACAGGTCGGGCTGGAGATAAATCTGTCCGTCGGTGATGGAGATCACATTGGTGGGAATATAGGCCGATACCTCGCCTTCGAGCGTTTCCACGATAGGCAGCGCGGTAAGCGATCCGCCGTGGAGTTCGTCGTTCAACTTGGCAGCGCGTTCCAAAAGCCGGCTATGGCAATAGAAGATATCGCCCGGGTAGGCTTCGCGTCCGGGCGGGCGGCGCATCAAAAGCGACAGTTGCCGGTAGGCCTGGGCCTGCTTCGACAGATCGTCGTAAATCACCAGCGTATCGCCGCCCTTGTAGGTGAAATATTCGGCCATTGCGCAGCCGGCGTATGGGGCGATGTATTGCAGAGGGGCCGGATCGCTGGCCCCGGCCATGATCACCGTGGTGTAGTCCATCGCGCCGTACTTGCGCAGCACCTCGATCAGCCCGGCCACGGTCGATTCCTTCTGGCCTATGGCGACGTAAAAGCATTTTACGCCCGTATCTTTTTGATTGATGATGGTGTCGATGCAGATGGCAGTTTTGCCGGTTTTCCGGTCGCCGATAATCAGTTCCCGCTGGCCGCGTCCGATGGGAGTCATCGAGTC
>JBEKGL010000480.1:0-3580 GCA_050012815.1 Thermoguttaceae bacterium | reverse complement strand
CGTCCATGCCGGGCATTTCCGGGCAATCGACCCGGATTTCGCAGTTGTCGATTTGCATGCCGGCCAAGGCCGACATGATGTGCTCGATCATTTCAATGCCGACGTTGCCGGCGCGGAGCGTAGTGCGCAGGGGAGTTTCGGTGCGATTTTCGATAGTGGCGGCAATACGGGGCGAACCGGGCAGGTCGCGGCGAACAAAAACAATGCCGGAGTTCGCCGGGGCCGGACGAAACTCGACGTTTATGTCGCGTCCGCTCCAATAACCGACGCCCTTGATCGTTACAGGGGCGAGCAGCGTGCGTTGCTTACGTGTGGAATACATCCGGAAAAGTCGGTCATCCGTGACAGGGTTGAGGGGAATGATTTCAAAGTTGCCCCAGCCGCCGTCCGTGGCGGATGGAGATGGTTCATGCCGTAATTGCTTACCTTGGATTCTGGAAGGGATTGGAAGCGCCGCCCGCGGGCCGCGTGCCGACCCGATTTCCGCCGGCGGGCGCGCCACTGCGCATGATCAAGGTGTCGAGAATGGGCTTTGTAATGTCGCGGCCCTTGTCGTAATAAACCACGGGCTTGTTGATGAAACTCAAAACGCTGTCGGGTTTATCCACGTCGGCCGGATCGCCGTTAAAGCGCAATACGATGTCGATGCCCTTGTTCGAGCAGTAATACTCGACTTCCTGCTCGATTTCCTTATACACGGTAAAATAGATTTTTGCTTCGCGGGCAAGGAAGTCCTTACGCTCTAATGAGACCTTGACGGATAAATTGGCCTGGCGCTCGGCGATTTCCTTTTCCATGGCATTATAGTCCGGACTTCCTTTGCGGTAGGTATCCAGTTGTTCGACGAGCTTGTTGATGGTCTCTCGTTCTTTGTTGACTCTTGCCTCCGCGCCATTGACGTCGTTTTTCATCTCGTCCATCATCGACTTGAAACGAGGATGATTTTTGAAGATGAAACTTATGTCTAAAAGCGCGATGTTAGTGGCGGCTCCGGCCGGCTGGGCGACCGGCTGGCGGCTTGGAACAGCTCCTTGAGAAAAAACCTGCGAGCTGATAAGGCAAAACAACAATAAACATGCGGCCGTAACGGCCATGAGACGGGTTAGTTTCACTTTCAGCACTCCTTGCTGTTGCGTCGGTCTTCCCTAACCAGGCGACCTCTTTCCCGAAGTCATATTAACCGACTGGATATTTTGGCCAAGCGAATTGTCTTTAGAGTCGTTAGTTAAAATAAACGCGTTAAAACGCTCTGAAAGGAAGCGGTATTCTGCCGACAACCTCGTTTCAGGTAAAGAGCAGAAAATTAACTACGCGCGGAATGTGCATAAGTATTTGATGCACAAGTAGTTAGGAATATTATTAAACGTTTATTTGAAACCGGCTAAAGAGCCGCTTTTCCAGGTTTAACAATGAATCCTGGAAAAAAGGCCCATATTGGTCGAATGATTTTGTGCTTTTCTGTCCCATATTTCCGCATTTATTGGGTCTTATGAAAAGTCGCTTTGACATGTGCTTGGAATCCTGCTATTTTCCCGCCCTCACCGGGCAAAGAACTGACTTTGCTGAATAACCTACCCACCGGACAAGGATGTCTGATGAAACGTAGCATGGAGGACGACATTTTGGAACAAAGACGAAGCGTACTGATAGTAGACCGTTCGGAAGAAACCCGCGAGGTCCTGCAAACCGCGCTTAATCGGCGAGGCGTGCAAACTTTTGCGGCAAAGCATGCCTCGGAGGGGGTGGAATTAGACCGGCGGCATCATCCCGATCTCATCGTATTGGATCTGGAAGTAGATGACGTTGATCAGGAGCACGGCACCCCGCCTTTTTGGGCAGACTGGGCGGATAATAACACCCCTCTTATTCTTTTGGGGAACCTCCGCCGCAACCGACCGCAAATTCCCGGAAGTGAATTTGTGTCCAAGCCCTATCACTATGGGCCTTTGATTCGTAGAATCGAAGAGATACTTGGTAGTGAATAGTGGCGAGTGGCGAGTAATGATAACTCAGTCCAAAATTTTTCTGGTGGAATTCCCCACCCTTCACTTACTTGCCATTCATCACTCGCCACTCATCACTTCATCCGGGAGTTGAGGTCGTGCCGACGTTATTCGTAATTCGGGGTATGGATCAGGGCACCCGATTAGAACTCGAGGGGCCGATGATCCGCATCGGGCGCGACGCCTCGAACAACGTCCAATTGCACGACACCGAGGTCTCCCGGCATCATGCCGAAATACGCTGCCTGGACAATGCATTCACCATCTCGGATCTGAACAGTTCCAACGGCACTTATGTCAACGGGCAGCGGATCAAGCAGTATCTGCTCAACAGCGGCGATCAATTGCAGATGGGCAGCACGCTGATGCTCTTTACCGGACCGAGCGAAGAGACCGAGGAAGATCTGGCCAAAGCGGTCGATATCGGTCCGCCCAAGGAACAGGACGAAGGTTCCCGGATCGTACATGCCGTGAGCCAGGAAGAAGGCAGCAGAATTTTCGATTCTCAAGCCGAAATGCCGCAGAACTCGTGGCTGGCCCGGGCGCGGAGCAATTTGCAAATAATGTACCGCACGGCGCTGGCGGTCAGTCACACGTTGGACATCGATCAGCTTTTGCAGCGGATCATGGAGTTGATTTTTGAATGGGTGGAGGCCGATCGGGGGTGCATCATGCTCATGGACCCGGCGGCGAAACTATTGCAGCCCCGGGTGCATCGGACTCGCCAAGGAGTACGCGACGAGGAAAAAATAACCATCAGTAAAACCATTCTGGATTACGTCATGGAGCACAACGAAGGCGTGATCACCAGCGACGCCCGCATGGACGACCGCTGGAATCCCGCCGGCAGCATCTTGCAGATGGGCATCCGCGAGGCGATTTGCGTGCCCATGCAGGGGCGTTACGACATGGTGGGCGCGATCTATATCGACACTTCGATCAGCGCGCAACAATACATTAAAAAAGGCGGAGCGGCGAAATTCACCGAAGACCATTTGAAATTGATGATTGCCATCGGGCACCAGGCGGCCCTGGCCGTGGAAGATACGCGGTATTACTCGGCCATGGTCCAGGCCGAACGCCTGGCCGCCGTGGGCCAAACCATCGCCACGCTTTCGCATCACATAAAAAACATCTTACAGGGCATCCGCGGCGGGAGTTACCTGATCGAAATGGGACTCTCGGAACACGACGAGGAAGTGGTGGGCAAGGGTTGGAAAATTGTCGATAAAAACCAAAACAAAATCTCCTCCCTGGTAATGGACATGCTCACCTTCAGCAAGGAACGCGAGCCGGACTTGACCGTTTCGAATATTAATACCGCCGTAAACGAAGTAATCGAATTGATGAACGTTCGCGCGGAGGAGTTTCAGGTTCAGCTCAAGTGGCAGCCCGCCGAAGTCATGCCGGATTTGATTTTCGATCCGGAGGGCATTCACCGCGCGGTCCTCAACGTGGTGACCAACGCCATCGACGCCGTGTCGGAAAAACAGCCGCCCGGCCGAGTGTCGGTCCGCACGGAGTACGATCCCCAAAACGCCAAGGCGCGGATCATCGTGGAGGACGACGGGCCGGGC
>JBEKGL010000479.1:0-3581 GCA_050012815.1 Thermoguttaceae bacterium | reverse complement strand
CGGATGTGGACGCACCTTTCGCGGCAGAAAAAAGGCGTCGGGCTGCGCGGGCCGGGCGAAACCCAGTTGGAAGAAGACCGCCGCCTGGTCGAACATCGCATAAAAGACCTACGCCGGCAATTGCACCTTATCGAGCAGCGCAAAAAACGCGAAGTGGCCGCCCGCGACGATCTGATGACCGTTTCGCTGGTGGGCTACACCAACGCCGGCAAGAGCACGCTGTTGAATGCGCTTACCGGCTCCGACGCCTTCACCCAGGACGCGCTGTTTGCCACGCTCGACACCCGAACGCGGCGCTGGCAACTGCCCGGCTGGGGCCCGGTCCTGCTGAGCGATACCGTGGGTTTTATCCGCGATCTACCGCACCATCTGATTGAAAGTTTTAAGGCCACGCTGGAAGAAGCCCATCAGGCCCATCTGCTGTTGCACGTGGCTGACGCCGCGAATCCGGCCGTTTACGAACAGATTTCCGCGACTTACAAAGTGCTGGAAGAAATCGGACTCGAGCGTAAAGATACGATTTTGGTAATTAACAAGATCGATCTTCTGCCCGACCGCGCCCGGTTAGAGGGCATTTTAAGCCGCTATCCTTCGGCAATTCCCTCAAGCGCCCGCAGCGGATACGGACTTGCCAATCTGGCCGCCGCAGTAAGCGATGCACTAAGCCGCAGCTTCGTGGACGTGGACGTCGAACTGGCCCTGGACAACGGCCGGCTTTTGGCCTATCTGGCAGCCCACGGCGAAGTTTTATCAAAGCATTACACCGATTCGCGGGTAATCGTGCACTGCCGCATCTCGCAGCAACACCTCGGCCGTGTCAATAGCGAAGCCCTAGCGGTATATCCCCACCACAATAACACGGGAAAAACAATCGTCGAAGACGTGGCCTAAACATTGAAATTATTTCCCTCCGAAATTATATAGCCCCCGGTGAACACACCGGGGGCAAAGTGAAGTGTTTTCCGTCATTCCCCCGCTGTGTATTTACAACGGGCCAAATATAAATGCCCGCACAACATAAACCAATCCCTAATCCCCAATCTCCAATCCCTAATCCCTCTATTAAATAATGTCCACGCGAGAAATCAAAGGCAGCCGAGTGATCGTAACCGGCGCATCGAGCGGCATCGGCCGGGCGGTATCGTTGCAACTTGCTCGGGAGGGAGCGAAACTCCTTGTCGTGGCCCGACGCCAGGATCGCCTCAGCCAACTGGCCGAGGAAGCGGCCGCCGTCAACGGGCGGATCGAAACCATGACAGGCGACGTCACTGACGAGCAAACCCGCCGGCGCATAATCGAGGCCGTGCAATCGCACTTCGGCGGCTTGGATATTTTGATCAATAACGCCGGCATTGGTGCCCTGGGCCGATTCGAGGACAACGATTCCCACCGTTTGCGGAAAGTTTTCGAGGTCAATTTCTTCGCCCTGGCCGAAATGACCAGATTGGCCTTGCCGCTTTTGAAAAAAGGCAACAAGCCCATGCTAGTCAACGTCGGTTCCATCCTCGGACGGCGCGGCGTGCCGTGCATGAGCGAGTATAGCGCCAGCAAATTCGCCGTGCAGGGATTCAGCGAAGCCATCCGCGCCGAGTTCACCCGACACGGGATCGACGTGCTGGTGGTCAATCCCGGCACAACCGAAACCGAATTCTTCGACGGCGAATTCGAAAAAGGCGTCGAGCCGTCCTGGCCCAGGCACAAGCCGACCACCGCGAAACGTGTTGCTCAGGCCATGGTCAAGGCCATTCGCCTGGGCCGGCATGAAATCATCCCCTACAACAAGGGAAAAATTATGTGCTGGCTCAACCGAATTTCGCCCAGCCTGATGGACAGCATCATGGCTCGATACTCGTGAACCGAATTTCCTAAAATGTGTCCTCTCATTCCTGAACCCTGAACCTTTCCTCCGCCCCCTTCTAATAGAGGTGTTGCCTCAAGAAAACGGCCATGCTAAGATTGTTTGTGCAAAGCCCTTCCTGTGCCCGGCGTTATCGTCGGGCATTTTGCTTTTAGCAGGCCGGCAGGGAATCGGACCCTGAAGGAAAGAGTGCAAAGCCCTTCCTGCGCCCAGCGCACCGGCCCGGCACAAGGAAATCAGACTCCTGCCTTTTCTAATTCCCGCATTGCTCTTTCTGTTTCTCGTTGGCGACGTGCTACAGAACGCACCTCGGGAACCTCGGGCCGATCACCGCTAGTCAGCCGCCTAAAAAATCGGGCAAGAGCTTCTTTTGACGTGCATCTAGTTCCGCCCACCTGGATACTTTCGAGGATCACGCCTTTGCAGCCCGAGGTGGTCCAACGATAGATGCAGGAAATGTGTGGCCGTTTTCCAGCACGACGGCGGGGAAGATGTTTGGCCACATCAGCCAGAGAAATAAGCGTTTCGGAATTCGGGTCGATCATTTGCTACCTTTTGCATAGGTGGAGTAATGTTTGCCACTATGCGATATGGTAGGGGATAAAAAATGATCTATCTAACGACATAAAGTGATTTTACTGGATCACTTTTTTTGGATTGAGTCGGAAGCCTTTTCCTGTTGCAGATTTGACTATTGATCTTACTTTTAAGGGCATGGAGGCAACGATACGGCTGGGCTGCTTGACCACGCTATGACCGTTGATCCATTCACCGTTAGCTGCAATTAGTTCATTCATAAAAGTTACGGCTGTGGCAGTGAGAGCATAGGCGTTGCCGTCAATCGTTATTTGTGGCGGATTTTTACTCACCACATATTGTGGTGTTTGTGTGTCTGCTTGTCCGCCCGGCTTGTTCCCACTTGTCAGCAAATCCGCAATTCTTTCACAGGCTTCCACTTTAAAATCAATCTCTTTCGTCAATCTCACATAGGGAGTATCAGGGGTAATACTGCAATCAACCACGTTAAAATAAGAAATCTGAGAAAATACAAAACTCGGGCGTAATGTTGACCGGGGATGCAGTCTTACAGATTCAAGATATTCTTTGACAATCTGCTGCAATTCAGGACTATCAAGAAAACCTTTTGTACATGCGTAAATAAGAAGTCTGCCAGCTTCGTCTTCAAGATAAGAAACATATGAAATAAACGCATCTTGTATCGGCCACTGTTTGGTAAGCAATCCCCGAAAAGTGTTGGCAAGGGAGCGAAAATCCCTAGCAAGAGTTTTGACATTGGCGTCCATATTTCATCTTTCCTTTTCACCGGGCGGTCAACCGGCTGCCGTGGCGTAGGTAGTTCCACGACGCGCCGATCGAACCGCTTTGACGGGGATCAACCGTCTACCCATTTTTAAAAAATTCTCTCTACAATATCAATTTTCTAACAGTGCCACATTTTTGGTTGCGGTTATTTTAAAGACGGTTCCAATGATTCAATGCCTATTGTTTATGCTTTTGTGTTGGTGACACTTTTCAATGTGCTGATAGAGCATTCTTTAGGATGCCATTTTGATCTGATACTGCCACCAGCCCTTTATTTGTCTTATCAGCTTGTATCGTCACAACACTTTTTTCAAGCGAATTGTAGATTTCCATAAGTCCACCTCCACCTTCAGCTTCAGTTAGAGCAACAAATGGTTTTCCGTGGGAGTTGAAGACAGAC
>JBEKGL010000478.1:0-3589 GCA_050012815.1 Thermoguttaceae bacterium | reverse complement strand
GTTCGTGGGCAAGGCCGCCCAGGGACGAAAGATGTCCTATGAAAAACTGGAAGAACTCGCTCAAGGCCGCGTTTACAGCGGTCAAATGGCGAAGAAGATCGGGCTGGTCGATGAGTTGGGCACTTTAAACGACGCCATCGTTGCGGCAAAAACCGCCGCGGGTCTGAAGCCCGACGCCGATGTGGATTTACTGATCCTGCCCGAGCCTAAGACGATCTTCGAGCAGCTTTTCGGCGACTCGGGCACGGATGCCGAAACCGATGCCAAGACCATCCTGCCCGCGGCGATCGACATGCTGGTACAGATAAAAACCATCCGCCAATTCTTTTCCGAGCCGGTCCTGCTGTGGATGCCGTATAGGATAGATATTAAATAGAGGGGATAGGGGATAGGGGCTAGGGATTAGGTGATAGCGGGGCGGCATTTTGACTGCGCCGGATTGGGCCACTCGGCGAGGTTGTAAATTTTTGTAGGGTGTGTGAAACGTATCGCAATCCATGGGGAATGGTGCGTTTCCCATTACATATTGTAGGCACCCTACATATTGTGGTCATGGTGACGCAGAGTCGATAAATTCACAACCTCGGCTATCTTTCTTAGCTACTTTCCTTTTCTGAGCTCAGAATAACATGTTCATACGTGTTAATTTAGGCAATTTACGGAACCATTAACAATCCTTCTGAATATATTGTTTGTATGGAAACTAACGAGCCGAAAAACGATCAAGACGCTTTGGCTTAGTGATCTCCATACACACAGGAAATGTGTTTCCGCTCCAGTCCTTTGTTTGGAGGGTGAGCGGGAAAAATCACCACTTAAGTGAAGAGGGATTTATGCGACGCAGCTTATTTAGGCAAGTATTTAAAGCTTGGGCTGTGGGCTTTTCGTTGCTTATTTGTACGTGTTTTGCCGGATTACTCTGGGCTGGTGATACGCAGACTACTTTACCGTCGGGATTGCCGGACGACTTGTCGGATATGTCGCCTTTTTTCCCCTGCCTTGGCAATTTGTGCGGCGCTCAGCCGCCGCGATGTCCTTGGTATGGCCAGGCGGATGCCCTGTTTCTCAGGCGCGATCGGATCGATTCGGTGAACGTAGTGCCCATAAGGCCGGCTACTTCAAATTTGCCGACATTCGGTTTTTCCACGGATTACATCGACGCTCCTTTCCGCGTGGGCACGAAGGCTGTAATCGGACATACAATATGTGATACTCGCTGGCAGATCGACGGCACTTATTTCGCGATCGATAGTTGGGACTACAAGAGTGCGATCCAGGATTACATTGACCAGCCCGTGGTGTACACGGATTTCTTTCGAGAATACTCGCAACTGCAAAACGCAGAGTTGAATCTGCGTTATACGGTTCCCATGCCGCACGATTGTTTGACGGCGAAACTCATTCTCGGTTTGCGATACATAAGCATCACCGAGCAGTTCGATTATTATACGGTTGCGCCTTCGCAGACGGCCATATCGGCCATTCCGCCAACCACGCGGACCAGGAACGATCTTTTAGGTCCGCAAATCGGCGGGGATTTTTACTTTTATTCCTGTCCGCAATGCTGGGTTTATGTGGGAATCAAGGGGGCCGTTTGCAACAATCGCGCGATTCAAGTTGGAACCATGACCGACTCGGCCTCCAGCGACGCCACCTCGTTCGTGGGTGATCTGGATGTTGCACTGGTGTGGCAGATTACGCCCCATTGCACCACCACTTTCGGCTATCAAGCGCTTTGGGTGAATAATATTGCGATGGCCGCCCGCAACATGGATCCCTTGGGAATCGACACTATCGACACCATCGGCCGGGCGGTGTATCACGGCCCGCACATCGGACTTGAGTTCGGTTGGTAGTGGCAATGTACAATCCGGCCGCGTTTTCAGGGATATTTTAAGAGGCCGATTCGTCGGGCTGGTCGTTGGAAAGAAGCAGTTCCGGGGCTTGAATTTGACGGGCGGCGGTTTCCACGGGCGCGAGTTCTTCGATATCCTTGGCCGTTCCGGCCGCACCGAGTTCTTTGAACCGCCGGGCGCTGATCAGCACGCGCGATTCCAAGGTACCTACGGCGTTGTTATAAGCGTCGATGGCCGCGCCAAGGCCCTTGCCCAGCCGGCCAAAATGTTCCGCGAGCTTGCTCAGCCGATCGTATAACTCACGGCCGAGGTTGCTTATTTGCTGTGCGTTCTCGGCGAGCAATTCCTGACTCCAGCCGTAGGCGACCGCACGCAGCAAGGAAATAAGCGTTGTGGGAGTGGCGAGGATCACGTTCCGCTCGATGGCGAATTCGATCAAGGAGGGATCGCAATCGCAAGCCGATCCAAGAAATACCTCGCCCGGCAAAAACAAGACTACAAAATCGGGAGTGGTGTCGAATTGGTCGTAATACGATTTTTTACTTAGTTTTAGCACGTGTTCGCGGACTTGCCGGGCATGATCTTGGAGTTTGAGCGATTTTATTTCATCGTCCACGGCCTCGACCGCGTCGAGATAGGCGGCCAGGGGCGTTTTGGCGTCGACCACGATTAGTTTTTTGCCCGGCAAATGTATCGTCATATCCGGTCTTAGCCGGCCTTCCTCGGCATCGACGCTTTGCTGCACGTCGAAATCGCAATGTTCTTTCATTCCGGCCATTTCCACCACGCGCTGCAATTGCATTTCGCCCCATAAGCCCCTAGTTTGCGGACTGCGCAGGGCCTTGACCAGATTCGAGGTTTCGCACCGCAGCAAATCCTGGGCTTCGCGCATCGAGCGGACCTGCTCGGTAAGCCCGGTGTAGGCTTCGAGTCTTTTATTTTCGATATCCCGCAACTGGGCATCGACTTTGACGAGCGATTCTTTCACGGGTTTTACAAATTCCTCGATGGCTGTTTGGCGTTTTTCCAGATCGCCCTTGGCGGCCTCGTGGAATTTATCCAGTTGGGTTTTGGCCAGTTCGAGGAAGGAGGTGTTGCTGTTTTTTAAGGTGTCTGAGGCCAGGGCCTTGAAGGCGTCGGAGAGTTTTTGTTTGGCATCTTCCAATAGGGCGAGTTTTTCCTGCCCCTGCCGACGTTCTTCCTGCAAGGCGGTTTCCAATCGGGCGCCTTTTTCGCTTAATTCGGTGATTTTCGCCTGAACGGTCCGCAATTCCACGTCGCGCGACTGAAGGTCGTTTTTCAACTCCTCGATGGCCGCCTCCCGGCCGGCGAGCCGTTCGCTCAAAGCCGCCATTTCAGTGCGGCTTTCGCCTTGTCCCTGCTGGAAGGCGTTTGCGATCATGACGCGGAGAATCAGCCATGCGGCAACGGCTCCCAAGGCGATTCCGAGGAGCAGCATGACGATGTATTGAATAACTTCCATGCCGGATAGTATAGCAGAATCCCACCGGACATCTATGCTTATTTACATTGATACAAGGCGAGAAGAGGGCAGGAACGCGGCCGGCGAGGTTTGCCTTCCGTGGCAAGGCAAAGACTGCTTGATACAAGCCGTCTTCTTCGTTCCGTGTTATCGTTTATTTTCCCACCACGCGCTTCGGAATTGTAAACGAATACAGGCATACCACGGCGCCGGTGGACATCAGGCTCCAGGGAGCCCAAGGCGGGGGGAT
>JBEKGL010000477.1:0-3589 GCA_050012815.1 Thermoguttaceae bacterium | reverse complement strand
TTTATGCTTATGGGGCAGAACGCGGAAAATTCGGCCTTACATGCGGCGGGTTATCTACGTCCGGATGAAAGAGCAATTAGTCAACGCCGCTTTTTGCCAATTCCGCCGCAATTGACGAATCCATTGGTGCGGCAAGCAATGTATGAGGTTCGCAAAACAATCAATGCCATTTTGAAGGAACTGGTTTATCGTCAAGGGCATGAACTCACCCATATTTACGTCGAACTTGTGCGCGAGGCGAAAAAATCGTTTAACGAACGAATGGAAATCAGGATCGATAACAGCAAAAAACGAAAAATACGAGATGATGCCGCCAAAGCAATCGAAGAACACGATTCTTCGATAAAACCCACTCGGGCGACGATCAACCGCTACTTGCTTTGGAAAGAACAAAGTGAGGATTGCCCTTATTGCGGGAAAAAAATTAGCCTAGCCCAACTGTTTAACGGCGATGCTGATGTGGATCATATTCTTCCGCGATGGCGAAGCCTTGATGATTCGATGGCCAACAAAGTCGTTGCACATAAAAAGTGCAATCAAGATAAAGGTGATAAAACACCTTACGAATGGCTGGCCGAAAGCGATCCGAAGCGTTATGAAACGGTCCTAAAAATAGCCTCGAAACTTTCCTTCGGCAAACAACGCAAATTTCAGCAAAAAGAGGTCGTGCTGGACGATTTTGTGAAACGGCAACTAACCGACACCGCGTACATTACCCGCTGCGTCTCGCAATATCTGTATTGTCTGGGAGTGGAAATAGTCTGCACGCGCGGACAAATGACCGCCGACTTGCGGCATTATTGGGGACTGAACACGATTCTCAATCCGGAAGGCGAAGGAGAAAAGAACCGTGATGACCATCGGCATCATGCCGTGGATGCTTTGGTCATTGGCCTAACAGACCGCAAGCGATTATTCGCACTAGCCAACGATCGCGGCAAGAACATCCAACCGCCTTGGCCGGGCTTCCGCGAAGAATCTGAAAAAATCATCAAGGAAATTAATGTTTCCCATCGACCACTACGGAAACTACGGGGTGCGCTGCATGAGGCGACATTTTATGGAGCTACGCAAAAGCTCCATGCGACAAAACAATGCGGCGACAAAGACAAGCGGCCCTGGGCCAAGGGTTGGACAGAGGGTCAAAATCAATTTGCGCGCCGCAAGCCCGTTGCAAGTCTGACAAAAACTCAGGATTTGGAAAAGATTCGCGATCCCGCGATACGTGAACTTCTACGCTTGCATCTTTGCAACCAAAACATTGATCCCGATAAATATGGTAAGCTCCCCGGTGACGCCTTCAAAGGAAAAAACACGCCAAAAATGCCATCGGGCATTCCCATCAAACGGGTCCGTATGGTGGAAACAAGTGATATGATGCAGCCGGTTTCCAGGCGGCGCAATTATCAATTCGTTGAGCCTGGCAGCAATCATCATATAGTGATTTATAAACTATTCGATGAACAAGAAAAACCCATAGTCAATTCAGACGGAACACCAAAACAAGATGGCGAGATTATCACCATGTTTGAAGTAGGGAAACGAATATTGAATAAGCAATGTCTCATTGACCGCAGTGATAAAAAGGAAGGAAATATTTTAAAAAAATTCGCGATGTCTTTGTCCATCAATGAAATGTTTCTTTTGGAAATGCCTGATGGACCGCCAATGCTTCATCGCATTCAAAAACTAAGCGAGGGGAGCATTATTCTTCGTCCACACACTTATGCAGGTAAAGTTAGCGACAAGGATAAACCGCCTTTAATTCAACGAAAAACACCGAATACATTGCGCGGTCAAAAAGTCACGGTGGATCGACTGGGTCGCATCCGTCGGGCGAATGATTGATTGTTTCGATTTTGCATCCCCCCTTACCCCCTCTAAAAACCACGGAAAAAAGTGGATTATTGGTTGTAGCCGAATTAAATTAAAAGTGTATTCGGAATGCTTGTCCGTGCGCCACGGAAGGTTCTTGAACTTGCAACAAGAAAACCTTCCGTGGGGAATTCGCCGTGATAAAACGTACCATCGAGGTTTCTTCGGGGCCGACTTATCTGACCGCCAAACTGGAACAACTCATACTCCAACGCGGCGGGGAGATTGTTGGCAGCATCCCCTGTGAAGACATCGGCGTGGTGGTCGTCGATCAGCCGCAAACCACCTATACCCATGCCGCCCTGGCCGCGTTGGCCCGCTGGCAGGCGGTTCTTGTGGTGTGCGGATCGGACCATTTGCCCGCCGCAATGCTCTTGCCCTTGGCCGACCATTCCCAGGTCGTCTGGCGAATGAAAGAACAGTTGGCCGTGCGCAGGCCGCTTAGAAAACAGCTTTGGCGGCAATTGATCCGGGCGAAAATTCGCGCCCAGGCATTGATGCTTCCCCAGGAAACGCCGGCTAGGCTGAAACTTTTGGCTTTATCACGCATGGTCCGATCGGGCGATCCGAACAACATCGAGTCGCAGGCGGCCCGGGTATATTGGGCCAACTGGCTACCGGAGAGGACGTTTCGCCGGGACGTGGATCTGCCGGATTTGAATATGTTTCTAAATTACGGGTACGCGGTTTTGCGGGCGGCTGTTGCCCGGGCGGTGGTCGCGGCCGGATTATTGCCGGCCTTGGGCCTGGTCCACTCGAACCGCTCGAACGCCTTCTGCCTGGCCGACGATTTGATGGAGCCTTTGCGTCCTTTGGTGGACCGACGGGTGCGGGAATTGCACGCCGAGAGCCGGCATGAACTTGACCGGCGGGAAAAAGCGTTTTTACTGGAAATTTTGACCGAACAAGTGCGCCTGGGCGGCGAGAATGGCCCGCTGATGGTCAGTTTGCACCGGATGGTGGCTTCGTTGGTTAAGTGTTTTCAAGGACAGGCCAAAAAACTGGAGATACCACGCCCTTGTTTCTCAGCGGATACCGATGTATGTGGGTGGTAGCTATGTTCGACCTGCCGGTAAATAGCAAAGAAGCCCGGCGGGAATATACCCGGTTCGTGAAGCATTTGAAGCGCGACGGATTTACGCGCATGCAGTTTTCGGTCTATGCCCGGCACTCGGCCAGCAAGGAAAATGCCGAGGCACATATTGGCCGGGTAAAGGGTTTTTTACCACCCGATGGGGAGGTGCGTATTATAACTATTACCGACAAGCAGTTTGAGCGGATGAATGTATTTTGGGGAAAAACACGCAAACGCCCGGAAAAAGCGCCATGTCAGTTGCAACTTTTTTAAAGTTTTGGTTTACCAAACTCCTTTCTCGGCAAGGCGTTAGGCAAGGGATAGTGTATCCGATCCCAGCCTGCGAGCAAGCCGCAACAATAACAATCTCCACACAATCCCCTTGTATAGTGTATCCGATCCCAGCCTGCGAGCAAGCCGCAACCGATTCGCGTATATTAGGAGAGTGGTTTAGAGTGTATCCGATCCCAGCCTGCGAGCAAGCCGCAACAGAGATCGTAAGGATGCTCGGTCCAAAAGTAGTGTATCCGATCCCAGCCTGCGAGCAAGCCGCAACTCCGAGATAATCCGGCCTTCCAAAGACGAAAGTGTATCCGATCCCAGCCTGCGAGCAAGCCGCAACAAGCTGGTGGGACAAGT
>JBEKGL010000476.1:0-3590 GCA_050012815.1 Thermoguttaceae bacterium | reverse complement strand
AGGGCTGGCTTTCGACTACTGCGACGTGGCCGTGGTGACCAACATCGGCGACGGCGATCACCTGGGCATATCAGAGGTGAACACGCCCGAGGAACTGGCCAAGGTGAAACGCTGCATCGTGGACGTAGTTTCGCCCAAGGGCTACGCGGTTCTCAATGCCGCCGATCCTCTGGTGGTGCAAATGGCGCCTCACTGCCCCGGGAACGTGTTGTTTTTCGCCATGGACGGCAACAATCAAGTTATAGCGCGGCATCGCGGCGTGGGCGGACGCGCGGTGTTTGTCCGCGACGGACAGATTATCCTCGCCGAGGGAAATCGCGAAGAAATCCTGATGCCTGTAGACGCCGTTCCATTGACGATGGGCGGGAAGATTACCTTCCACGTCGAAAATACACTGGCTTCGACGGCGGCGGCATGGTGCCTGGGAATACCCTTGGACATTATCCGCTCTCGGGCTTCCACGATCGCGGCCGACATGGGCAAGGTGCCCGGCCGGTTCAATATCCTGGACATCGACGGGGCCACGGTGATCGTGGATTACGGCCACAACGTACATTCCTTGACGGCGGTGCTGGAAGTGGTGGAAAAATTCCCGCACCAGCGGCGCATGGTGGTATATTCCACGGCCGGGGATCGGCGCGATTGCGACATGATCCGGCAGGGCGAATTGCTGGGCGCCGCCTTCGACCGCGTTATTCTTTACGAGGATCATTATCGCCGCGGCCGAGCGGAAGGCGAGATCATGGGCCTGTTCCGCAAGGGCGTGGAATCGGCATCGCGGGCAAAGGAGATTATCGAGATCACCGGCGCCGTAAAGGCCGCCGAAGCGGCATTGAACATGGTCCAGCCCGGCGAGATGCTGCTGTTGCAAGCCGATAAGATCGACGAAACAATGGACTGGATACGGCACTACATTTCGACGATGGTCGAGCGAAAAGCGGCAGCCGAGGAGTTAATCGAACAGGCGACGGCCGTGCCCGTGGATCTGGAGCCTGCCGCCGCGGCAAAAGAGAAATTAACCGCAAGCGAAGTCAGCGGGACCATCCTGGCCGAAAGCTCGGCGGGGAAAGCATAATAGATTCATCCACGAAGGACGCGAAGAAACATTAAACAGGAGGATAGGCATTCTTGCCTGTCTTGTTGGCGCCGGACAAGAATGTCCGGCCTCCTGATTTAGTTATTTAGTTAGGAATCCTGATCCCCGATCTGTCCACTACGGCAGTTTATGCCCGAGTTTGTCGCGTTTGGCGGCCAGATAGCGGGCGTTGTGCTCGTGGATGGGGCCGAGGATGGGGACCTGGTCGATCACTTCCAGGTCGAAGCCGCCATAGATAAAGGCGTCGGTTTTTTTGGGGTTGTTGGTGAGCAAACGGACGCGGGAAAGCCCCAAATCTTTTAGAATCTGGATGCCCACGCCGTAGTCGCGGCTGTCGACTTGATGACCCAGGGCCAGATTGGCCTCGACCGTGTCCAGGCCCTGATCCTGGAGGTTGTAGGCCTTGATTTTTTCGGTCAAACCGATGCCACGGCCCTCTTGCGGCAGATAGACCAGCACGCCGGCGCCTTCCTGGCTGATCATCTGCAAGGCCATCTGAAGTTGGTCGCCGCAGTCGCAGCGGAGCGAGGCAATAAGATCGCCCGTGAAACAGGACGAATGCAAACGCACCAGGGGCTGGGCCGCTTTGGTCGGGTCGCCAATAACAATCGCCACTGGCTCTTGTTCCTCGTACTTCACGCCATAGGCGATGATCCGGCCGGAACCGAAGCGAGTGGGGAGATTTGCTTCGTCCACGCGGAAAACCAGTTTTTCGCTGCGGCGGCGATGGCGGATAAGGGCCTCGATGCTGATGATTTCCAGGTGAAACTTGTGGGCCAAGGCAAAAAGTTCGTCCCGGGTGGCCCGATCGCCGGTTTCGCCAAGTATTTCGATGAGCACGCCCGATGGTTTCAGCCCGGCCATGCGGACCAAATCGACGGCGGCTTCGGTGTGGCCGGCGCGGCGGAGCACTCCGCCTTCCTTGGCGATCAAGGGGTCAAGATGCCCGGGCCGCAAAAAATCGGCCGGTTTGCTATTGGGGTTGAGAATTTCGCGGATCGTGGTGGTGCGTTCCTGGGCCGTGACGCCCGTGCGGCAACTTTTATGATCGACCGGCACGGTAAAAGCCGTCTGAAGGGGAGTGGTGTTGTTCTCGACCATTAGCGGCAAATCGAGCCGATCGGCCAATTCGGGCAAGATTGGCATGCAGAGCCGACCCCGGCCGTGGGTAATCATAAAATTGATTATTTCCGGGGTGACCTTTTCCGCTGCGCACACAAAATCGCCTTCATTTTCACGGTCTTGGGCATCAACCACGATAACGATCCGGCCCGAGGCGATGGCTTCTATGGCGGATTGAATTGTCGAAAACTGGTAAGACACTCGCATTCTCCTCTGTTAAACTACCATCATTATAAACAGTGGAAAAACCGTTGTCACGGGCAGGTATTGCGTCTCGGATTGCCAAATCTGCCTTGGGACGGAAGTTTTAGTCCTTAGCCATCCACCCAATTTGACGCGAAAGAACAACTACCGCCCCAACTCTTGGTCTATTTGTCTTGGAGCTATGGGTAAACTGCGTAAGTAGCATAGATTTTACCGGTTATAACAATTTTCTCGATTTTTCCGATTGTTCCGCCGATAAGGGCTTATTGAAGGTCTAGTCGGATACATAGTGAATATCCAAATTAGGTCTGTAAAAGGGAGGGAATATAAGCGATGAGATCAATTATTTTAAGCGGGATGATTTGCAGTCTGTTTTACCTGGGTGCAATCGCCAGGGTTGATGGAGCGACATATTCGCGCCCCGGCAGCGATGATTGCGGATGTGGATGCAATAACTCCTGCGGCGGAGGTTGGAATTGGTGGTCGCTAAAAGGTTGTACATGCCGAAACGACGGTTGCGAGGACGATTGCGGTCATCCAGGCTGCTGGCCCCGTGCTCGGTCTTGCGATCCATGCGGCGATTGTTGCCGCCCGATGACCTGCCACGACAAGACTTACTGCGGACCGCTGACTCCGATCTTTGCCTTATTTACACGCAATTGTTGGAGTAGCTGCGGGTGCGGGGAACGTTATTGGGGAGATTTTTACGGCGATCCGCCAGACTTTTGCGACCCCTGCGACCGGTGCGGAAATTACACCGGCGGTTGGAACGGCTGGAACGGCGGCAACTCACAAGGCTGCAACTACGGCAGAGGTCAGGCAACAGTCGAGCAAATGGCGCCGATGGAAGGAAGGGTCATCTCCCAAAGCGATCGTGTTTCCAGAAAAGCTCCCACCCCGGCGTCAAAAATTCGCACAACAGTCAATCAATAAATTACATCAAACAAACTTGTTCCCACGCTCCGGCGTGGGAACATATCAACCACAAATCATCTTTCAAGCCCACGGATTGCAATCCGTGGGCTTTTTTCGTTCCAAACTTAGTGCCTATCCAAATACCCATTTTTGTCATCCTGAGCATAGCGAAGGATCTTGATAATAGAGGCTAGATTCTTCGCTTTGCTCAGAATGACGAACGGTTTTAGGATAAGCTCTTAATAAAAACTGA
>JBEKGL010000475.1:0-3605 GCA_050012815.1 Thermoguttaceae bacterium | reverse complement strand
CCAGCTTGCCGATGTCGCCGCCGGGAAAGAACATGGGACTAACGACGAAGGTATCGGTGGTAAACGCCAGACGCTTACCGTCAATTTCCACCACGGCGCTGTCGTGCGCCGGTTCTTCTGCCTTCCCCCTGGTCCCTGGCCCCTGGTCCCTGGCCCCTTTAAACGCGGGCAGGAACATCGACTCGATCAACTGGCGCATGAAACGCCCGCCTCCGCCGTGCGCCATCTGCACCGTGGAGTGTTCGCGGATTGGAAGGGGACAATGTAATTGGAATTCGTCGTTCATTATTAAAAAATCCCCTCTCCCGACCAACCTTCAGTCGGTGCCCGGAGAGGGTTAGGGTGAGGGTTGTTCTGATATATTTCTCCGGTAGCGATAATACGCCGCGCAGGCCCCTTCGGTCGATACCATCGGGGCGCCCAGCGGCCAATCGGGCGTGCAGCGGACGCCGAAGGCCGGGCAGTCGGGCGGTTTTTTCCGTCCTTGCAGCACCTCGCCGGCAATGCACTCGCCGGACTCCTCGGCGGTAACGTGCTCGACCCCGAATCGGCGTTCGGCATCGAACGCCGCAAAGGCCTCGCGCAAGGCCAATCCGCTGGCGGGAATTTCGCCTATGCCCCGCCATTTTCGCGGCACGATTTGGAATACTTCCTCCATTTGCCGCCTGGCCGAAACGTTACCCTGGGGCCGGACCGATCGGGCGTATTGATTTTCCACCTCGCAGCGGCCGGTTTCGAGCTGGCGCACGCACATCAATACGCCCTGCAAAATATCCAGCGGTTCAAAGCCGGCAATCACGATGGGCACGCGGAACTCCGCGGCCAAAGGGCGATATTCCTCGATGCCGGTTATGGTACACACGTGTCCGGCGGCAATAAAGGCCTGAACCCGATTGCCGGGCGAAGAGAGCACGGCCCGCATGGCCGGCGGCACCAGCACGTGCGAAACAAGCAGGGAAAAATTCGCAAGCCCCAGCCGTGCCGCCTGCACAACCGCCATGGCGTTGGCCGGGGCCGTGGTTTCAAAGCCCACGGCAAAAAACACCACTTCGCGGTCGGCGTGTTTTTGGGCCAGGGCAACCGCGTCCAGCGGCGAATAGACCACGCGCACGTCGCCGCCTTCGCTTTTTACCGTGAACAGGTCTTTTTGCGAGCCGGGCACGCGGAGCATGTCGCCGAAAGAGCAGAAAATCACTCCCGGTAGCGAGGCAATGGCGATGGCCTTGTCAAGGATCTCCACGGGCGTGACGCACACCGGGCAGCCCGGGCCGTGGATCAACGTGATCTGCCGCGGTAAAAGTTCATCCAGCCCAAAGCGGATAATGGCGTGCGTTTGCCCGCCGCAGACTTCCATGATATTCCACGATCGCGTAACGGCCGCGGCAATGGCATCGGCCAATTGTTTCGCCTGCCGTGGATTGCGGTATTCGTCGATGTATTTCATATCAGGGGTCAGGGGTCAGGGATCAGGGGGCAGGGGTGGGCAATTTATTGCCCACTTGCCTGACCAAATTCGTCATTCGTGCTTTGCTATTCTTTTGTCATTCGTAATTCGACCTTCGTCATTTTGCCCCGAACTCTGCTCTCCAACCTCTTCCTCGTTTTCCTCGATCTCTCCAATCTCATTGAGGTACGAAAAAATCTCTTCGGCTTCGGCCTGGTCGATGCGGCTGATGGCAAACCCCACGTGGACTAAAACATAATCGCCCACTCGGGCCTCGGGCGTATAGGCCAGACATATATCTTTATAAATGCCGCCGAATTCGACCTTGCCCTTGGGCAATTCCAAGTCGGCTTGCGGATAAATTTCGACCAGTTTTCCAGGCACGCCAAGACACATAAGATGATTACCTCGAATACTTCCCGACCGCGCTCCCCGACCAACCTTCGGTTGGTGCCCGGTCGCGGCTAAACTATTTCCTATCCCCTATTCCCTAGCCCCTATTTAACAACGCGGCCACGTAAATTTGTCCCAGGGCGATGCCGCCGTCGCCTGGGGGGACCTCCTTATGAAGATACACTGAAAAGCCTGCCGTGTGCAACCGATTGTACACCCGTTCGGTCAACAAGGCGTTTTGGAAACACCCGCCGGTGAGCACGACTTTATCTAATTTTACCCGTTGCGCGATGTCCAGGGCCATTTCGGCCAAGGCGTTGTGGAATCGGGCGCTTATTATGCCGATGGGCAGTTTTCTTACCAGATCGGCGAGTATCACGCGAAGCATCGGTTCCCAATCGGCGATTAGGACCTGATTTTCATCGCAATGCAAAGGGATCGGGTATGCCGACGGTTCGCCCTTATCGGCGGCGAATTCCAGGGCCATGGCCGCTTGACCTTCAAAACTTACAATCGTCCGCAGTCCGCACAGTGCGGCAACGGCATCGAAAAGCCGGCCCATGCCGCTGGTGCGCGGAGAGTTTATTCCTTGAGCCAACATTTGCATCAATGCGGCCGATTCGCCGGGTTTGAACCAGACGGCGGCGAATCGCCCGGCCTCTTGGCCGAGAATTTCGTGCAGCAGTCCCACGGCCGAACGGCGGGGTTCGTGCATGGCTTTATCTCCGCCGGGCAGGGAAAAAGTGCGCAAATGCGCGGCACGCGAGAATTCCGCCCCTTCGCAGCGCAGGGCTTCGCCGCCCCAAATGCTTCCGTCGCCGCCGTAGCCCGTGCCGTCCCATGCCAGGGCGAGCACCGGCCCGTCCAGATTGTGTTCGGCCATGGCGGCGGCGGCGTGGGCGTGATGGTGTTGCACTCGCACGAGCGGCACGCCCCACCTGGCGGCCAGCGATTCCGCCTCGCGCGTGGAGGCGTAATCAGGATGCAAATCGCAGGCCACGGCTTCGGGTGTGACCGCGAAAAAATTCACCAGGTCCTCGATCGCCCGCTGAAAAACCTGTTGGCTCAAAATTGTATCAAGATCGCCGATGTGCGGGCTCATCACCACCGGGGCCGTAGGGTGCGTGAAACGCACCGTATCACCCGTAGAGTGCGTGCAACGCACCGGAGGATTTTCTTGCTGCATTTCTTTCACACTAACGGTTCCCAGGTGCATTTCATGCACCCTACCTGTTCCCAGACATAATGCCACGGTGTTTTTCAAGTGTCCGCCCACTGCAAGAATTGTCGGAGCGGAGATTTTCAGGCCGATGGGCAAAGGCGCGAATCCGCGCGCGCGGCGCAGCACCTGAAACCCGCAAGGACCAAGGCGGACGATCGAATCGTCGACCGGCCGGATAATAGGCCGATAGTGGGTCAAAATCGCGTCGGCGATTGAACCCAGTCGGGCGATTGCATCCTCGGTGGAAACGGCCATCGGGTCTTCGGAAAGGTTGCCGCTGGTGCAGACGATGGGCCGGCCGACCGCCTCCATCAGCAAATAGTGCAGCGGCGTGTAGGGCAGCATTACGCCCAAGTACGGATTGGCCGGGGAAACGCCTTCGACTATATCATAAATCCCCTCTCCCGACCAACCTTCGGTCGGTGCCCGGAGAGGGCTAGGGTGAGGGTTAGGCTGAGGGCCGTTATCCTTTTTTTTCAGCAAAACAATCGGCGCTCGATGCGAGGAAAGCATCCCTGCTTCTTCCTCGGATACTTTACAATGTCG
>JBEKGL010000474.1:0-3607 GCA_050012815.1 Thermoguttaceae bacterium | reverse complement strand
CTACAAAACTTTCGTCATTTTCGACCTTCTCAACGGCATCCTGGTGTTGATTTCAGCGATGTTCACCGTATCCTGGCTGCAGCGCCATAATGAAATGACCGCTTTGATGATGGCGGGCATATCGCGGATTCGGATAGTAACGCCTTTAATCGCCGCCGCGGTTGTTATCAGCCTTTTGGCCATGGCCAACCGCGAATTGATCATGCCCCATTTTCGCGACGAATTGGCCCGCCGCCCGCAAGATCTCATCGGCGACCAAGCGCAAGATCTCGGTCCGCACTACGACTATCAGACCGACGTGTTTATAAACGGCAAGTGTACTTACGACGAAAACAAGCGGATCGAGTCGCCTGATTTCCGCATGCCCCTGTCGCTAAATAAATACGGCAGACAATTGCAGGCCGAGAACGCATATTACTGCCCGCCGCAAGGGGATCGCCCCGGCGGGTATCTATTCGATAAAATGCGCAAGCCGAAAAATCTGGATACCCTGCCGTCTCTGTCACTCGCCGGCCGGCCCGTGCTGATTACCCCTCATGATCGGCCGCTGTGGCTCAAGCCCGGCCAGTGCTTTATCGCCAGCAATCTGGATTTCGAGCAACTCACCGGCGGAATAGGTTTTAAAAACTTCTCCTCGACCGCCCAATTGATCGCCGGACTGGACAACAGCAGCGTGGGTTTTGGCGCCGACGTGCGCGTTAAAATCCATGCCCGCATCGTCGAACCATTGCTGGATCTTACACTTTTGTTTTTGGGTTTGCCCCTGGTGGTGCGGCGCGAAAGCCGCAACGTATTCCTTGCGATCGGCATGTGCATGGGCATAACGACCGTATTTCTTTTGACCGTGATCGGCTTGCAGCAACTCGGATCGACTTCCATCATCCCCCCAGCCCTGGCCGCGTGGAGCCCGTTGATAATATTCGTTCCCCCCGCCGTGGGATTGGCGCATTCGATGTGGGAATAAGATTAGAGGCCAGATGTGTAGGGTGCGTGAAACGCACCGTCCCCGGCAGATCGCGGTTCGTTTCACGCACCCTACAAAAATTCACAACCGCAGAGTGCCGTCCACTGTCCACCGCCCACCTACTTCTTCTTCATCACCTTCAGAACCTCTTGCGGAGTGATTATGCCGTCGTTGTCCAAATCATAGATGGCGAATTCTTTCGCAGTGGCTTCCGTGTCGCCTTTGGCCTTAATGAACTCCGACATGGAAACCTCTCCGTCGCCATCGGCATCGTCGCGAGCGAACCAATCGGGGAGATTCAGATCGGCCAGCCGTTCGTACGCCGACGCCGAGCGGGATCGGTTGGTTTTCGAGCCGCCGAAATTGCCTTGCGAGGCGAGGTTATTCGGCCCGGCGTTTGCCGCCAGTGTTCCGCCGGAACTTTGGGGCCCGCTCCCGCTGTCCGCGATCATGAATTCCGTCAGTTCGTCTAGCGTAATAATGCCGTCGTGATTTTTATCGGCCGCTTTATATTTTTCCTTCATTTGCGACCATTCTTCTTTTTCCAACTGGCCGTTTTTGTTCGTGTCGAAGTCTTTCATTAAGCTTTTGGCATATTGACGGATTTGCTCATCAGCTTTTACGGCGGGCGTGGAGGATGGCGAGGATGAATCGCTCGATGCGCCGGTCTTCTTGTCGCCCGCCGCGGTATTTGAATTTGGCGTGCCGAACCCGGCCACCGCCGGCAGCTTGACGCTCGCCTCGCCGAAGCCCGGCACCAGCGGCGTACCGGTCGCGTCCGCGGGTTTGGCTTCCTCCGAGGTTTTCTCAGTTGTGGAAGAAGCCGGCGTATTTCCCATCATTCCACGGGAACGATTATTCATTGCCTCTTGAACCTTAGCTATAGATACGGGGTATTTTGGCTCTACTCCGGCCCTGCGTAGAATGTTTTCGATCATCTGGCCGTTGTATCCCTGGGCCTCCTCGGCATCGATCATGCCGTTGTGATTGGTATCAAGACTTTGCAACATGGACATCATACGTTGCGTTCTGGCTTGTTGCATGGCCTCGTTCGACATGCCGCCCATGCCGCCCATGCCTCCGCCCATTCCACCCATACCACCACCCATTCCACCCATACCACCGCCCATACCACCGCCCATGCCGCCCATGCCACCTCTCATACCTCCGCCCATTCCGCCCATGCCTCCCCTCATGCCGCCGCCCATGCCACCCATACCTCCGCCCATACCACCGCCCATGCCACCTCTCATGCCACCGCCCATGCCTCCTCTCATGCCGCCACCCATGCCGCCGCCCATACCATCCATTGGTCCCATTCCGCCCATAGGCCCCATGCCTCCGCCAGGACCACCGCCGCCACCAGGTCCCATGCCGCCGGGTCCCATGCCGCCACCAGGTCCACCAGGTCCCATGTCTTGGGCCAGAGCAATAGGCACGGCTACCAACAAGACAACCAAAATTACTAGGTAGATATTTCTTTTCATGGGGAAAAACCCTTTAACACTAAGCATCCGATATCCGCTGGAATTCGATCAAAGTTTGAAAAACATGGGGACCGGATTATTTATGTTCTCACTTTTTTATTATCCCCCCGTTTGCAGCATTTATTGTACATTCAAAGTGAACATTTGCCAAATTCGCTGCGTAAATCATTATATAATATGAAGTTTGTGTTGCATTTTGAAAGGTTTGCGAAACTTTCATTTAATCATGGGGTTTACTTAATAAACCCCTGATTTATTGTAAGGTTTCGTGTAAACATCTATTTTTCCCTGTTTCCCAATACAAAGGAGTTCAGTAATGGCTCGAAAGTATGGTTTATTGATTTTAATCGGCTTCTTAGGAGCAGCCCTGCTCGCTTCGGAAGTCCAAGCTCAACCTGGCGGCGGCCAACGTGGCGGCGGCCGAGGTGGTATGGGCCCGGGCGGCGGCGGCGGTATGATGATCCTCTCGCTCGTGCAAAATGAAAAGGTTCAAAAGGAATTGGAAATCGTTGCCGACCAGAAAACCAAATTGACTGAGTTGGCGACAGAACAAAGAAGTGCCATGCGAGACGCCTTTTCCTCGTTGCCACAGGACCTCGACCCCGAGGAACGGATGACTAAAATGCAGGCATTAATGAAGGAAAATCAGGATAAATTAATGAAAAAACTGGGCGAAATCCTCCTGCCCAAGCAGCTTGAAAGACTGAAACAAATCCTGCTCCAGGCACAAGGCTCCATGGCCTTGTCCGACCCGGACGTTGTCAAAGCCCTGAACATCACCAGCGAACAACAAGAAAAAATGAAAACTGTCCGCGAAGACGCCATGACGAAATCGCGAGATGCATTGTCCGGTGTAAGCGGTGCCGAACGCCGCACGAAAATGCAGGAATTGATGAAAGAAATCGACAAAAAAGTGCTCGAGGTCCTCACTACGGATCAAGTCGCCCAATTAGAAAAGATGAAGGGGGCGAAGGTTGACTTCGATTTATCGGCTATTACCCGTGGGGGCGGCCGCGCCGGCAGAGGCGGCACGGGCGGCGGACCCGGCGGTGATGGCGGCGGACCAGGCGGCGGCGGACCCGGCGGCGGACCTCCCCCTGGCGGACCCGGCGGAAATTAACGGCTTGCCCAGGTTAACAGCCAAAAAAACGCTAAA
>JBEKGL010000473.1:0-3612 GCA_050012815.1 Thermoguttaceae bacterium | reverse complement strand
ATCGCCTCCCCGGATCGGTCTGCTTTGGCCAAAGCAAGACCCAGGTTATTATAAGCCTCGATGCAGTCGGAATTGAGTTCTATGGCCCGCTTGCAGTGTTCGATTGCATCTCGGATTCGGCCTGCCTTACCCAGGGCAACTCCCAGGTTGTTGTGGGCCAACCAACACACCGGATTCTTTTCCAGCGTGGCCTCATACAGCATGATGGGGTTGCGGTACAGTCCGGTTTGCCGCCAGGTCAGAAATGCAAGAGCCGCCGTTAGCAGTACCGCGATGATGTTCGCCGCCAGATGCGCCGCTCCCCGCGCCCGCCGATGCCAAACGCTCCACATTGCCGACAGCAGCGCGATCACAACTATTATGGCAATGTGCTGATAGTGGTCGGCGACCAGCGAATGTTTCATAAATCCCACCTCCACGAAACCCATCACCGGCAGCAGGGACGCGCAGAACATCCCCCAGGCAAACAACAGCGGCCGACTCCAACCCTTCCGAAAACACCACAGCACCGCCGTAAGGGCCAATGCCGCCGACAGCGGCAACCACCATAACGGATTTCCAGTCTGAATGTGCCACTGCGGATATACAAAGACTAAATCCAGCGGCAATAGCGCCTTGTACAAATAAAACCACACTACGCCGCCCGCCCCAAGCAATCGCTCCGTAAAGCCGGCGGTTTGGATCACTTCCCCGCTACCGTGCGTTTGGAACCATATATTCACCCAGGTAAACGCCGCGGCTGCCGCGAAAGACGGCGCGATTCCCGCTATATCCCGGATTTTCACGCCCCTCCGCCACCAGATAAACCCCAGCAACAGCGCCGGCAATACCGCCGACGATCCCTTGCTGAGCAGCGCAAATATGAACAACGCCAGACTCAGCCAGTAAAAGAGCGGCCGGAGGACAGGGGCCAGGGGCCGGAGGCCAGGGGCTAGGGGCTGGTGACTAGTCACTCGTTCCCACGGTCCTCCGCGGGAACGTGTAGGCGTCATTTCCACGCTTGCCGTGGGCATCTCGGCCTTTAAATAACACCAAATCGACAACAGGGAGAAGAACAATGTCAACACGTTTCTCAGTTGCGATATCCAGGCTACCGACTCCACGTTCACCGGATGCACGGCAAAGATCATTGCCGCCAAAAAAGCCCCGGGAATCGACAATTTCCACAAGATAAACCAAATCAGCAAAGCGTCGACTATGTGAATAATCAGATTGACGGCACGGTAACCGGTCGGATTCATCCCCCACACGCGCCACTCGATCCAAAACATGGTATTGGTCACCGGATAGTATTCCGGCGCTTTAGCGGTAAACCAGAATTGGTACGGACCGTCCGAGGCCTTGATAAGGTAATTATCCGTCAGAAGAAGATCGTCATCCAAGATGAATCCGCCCCTCAACGAATGGAAGTAAGCAAGAAAGACAAGAACGACGATTAGCGCTGCTCCAGCCGCTAGACCAAAAGGAATCGCAGGTTGGACCAGGTTTGTTACTTGGACACGGGGAACATTTTTATCGGATAATTTTTTGTGCTTAGGCATAAAGCCGCGACCGTCGGTCTCGCATTTAAAAAGTACCGAACTGTTCCTCACGCATTAAAGCTTGGTTCAATCCAAGCCCGGGGCAAAACCGTGTCGCATGGTGTTTTCGCTCGACGAACGGGGTTCCACGAAATGCAACAGATAATCGGCCCCGCCGGCCTTGCTGCCGATTCCCGACAGCCCGAAACCGCCGAACGGTTGCCGCCCCACCAAGGCCCCGGTAATCCCGCGATTAAGATACAGATTCCCCACCCGGAATTGCCGCCGGGCGATTTCCAAGTGTGCCGGTTTGCGGGTAAACACGCCGCCGGTCAACTTGTACGTTGTGGCGTTGGCCAGTTCCAAGCCCTCTTCAAAGCCGCCGACCCGCATTACCGAAAGCACCGGTCCGAAAATCTCCTCATTGGCCAGACGATGATGGGATTTAATGCCGGAAAAAATGTGCGGTCCAATATACGGTTTGCCCACGCGCTCGGCCAAGCCCTCGGGCACGTCGCAGGCCAGTTCCAGTTTTCCTTCGCTCTTGCCGATTTCGATATACTCGCGGATCTTGGCCGCCGCGCTAAGGTCGATCACCGGACCAAAATCCGTGCCCGGTTCGGCCGGATCGCCGATGACCAACGTGCGGGTCGATTCCACCAGGCGACTGAGGAACTTGTCGTGTACGCCGTCCAGCACGATAGCGCGGCTGCAGGCCGAACATTTTTGGCCGCAGTATCCAAAGGCCGATTGGCGCACGCCCAGCACGGCTTCGTCCAGGTCGGCCGATTCATCCACAATAATGGTATTCTTGCCGCCCATCTCGCAAACGACTTTTTTGATGAAATGCTGATCCTCGGGCGTATCGTAGGCGGTGCGGAGGATATTCAGCCCCACCTCTTTCGACCCGGTGAAGGCAATCAGCGAAACCCGCTGATCGCGGACCAGGATATCGCCGATTTCGCGTCCGGCCCCGGGCAGGAAATGCAACACGTCCGCGGGAACGCCGGCTTGCCAGAGGATTTCGCACATCATCCGGGCGATGGCCCGGGTTTGCGTCGAGGGCTTCACCAAAGCCGTATTGCCCACGGCCAGGGCCGCCACGGTCATTCCCATGCAAATGGCCAAGGGAAAGTTCCAAGGGCTGATGACCGAGGTCACGCCGCGGGCTTGATACCACTGGTGGTTCAACTCGCCGACATATAGCCCCAGCCGTTGGGGCCGAAACAGTTCCACCGCGCAGCGGGCGTAATACTCGCAAAAGTCGATGGCCTCGCACACGTCGGCGTCGGCTTCGCGCCAAGGTTTCCCCCCCTCGCGGATCATGATCGCGGCGGCTTCGTCCCGGCGATCGCGCAACAGCGTGCCAGCCTTGATGATGATCTTCGACCGTTCGATTGCATCCATGTCGCGCCAGGCTGGAAACGCAGCGGCGGCCTTGGCTATGGCTTGCCGGGCGTTTTCGGCGTTGGCCGTGGAATTGACCACGGGCGCCTTCATCGCCGCCACCGTACGCAAGAACGACTCGCGCTTACCGGCCTGGGAGAAATCGTGCATAGGCTCGTTGATCATGGGCAGGCCGTCGCCCAGACCTTCCACGGCCGGTGAAAGCTTGTGCCGTTGCGCCGCCGCTCTACCGATAGTGGCCGGCGCGCGGCCCTCGACACTGACCCCATGCGGCGAAGCCAGCAGCACGTCGTCGGGAACCTCGTCCGAGAACCCGGCCCGGAGCCAGGATTGGTTCGACGTGTTTTCCAACAACCGTCTGACAAAATATGCCATGCCCGGTATCATCTGTCCGACCGGCGCATATTCACGAATACGCAGGCCGCGACTGACAAGCGCCGCTTGAAGCTGATCGGCCATGCCGTGGAGTTTTTGCACTTCCAGGGCCGACTCCGGCAAACCATGTTTTTCCAACAAGGCCAGGGTGTAGGCAATCGAGCGGATATTGTGCGATCCCAGCGCCAGTTTCACGCCTCCTTGACCGGCGTGCCGCGG
Organism: Thermoguttaceae bacterium; assembly: GCA_050012815.1. Lineage (GTDB taxonomy): Bacteria > Planctomycetota > Planctomycetia > Pirellulales > Thermoguttaceae > JBEKIK01. Next base: position 91 of record JBEKGL010000473.1, on the reverse strand, counting down.
CATAGCCTCGACAAACCATTCGGCCATGCGCTCGAAACAGGCGTCGGTTTCGTGTTTGGCGGTCCACACTGGCACGGGCCAGACCATCTTT
>JBEKGL010000472.1:0-3615 GCA_050012815.1 Thermoguttaceae bacterium | reverse complement strand
TTTTTAACTTTTTAGGCGGAGGTTCTGCCATGTATCGATTGCGTCTGCACCATATTATTTCCGCAATTCCTCTTATTTTCGCGGCCAGCGACCTACTTTGGGCGCAAGATAATGTTCCGCTTTTGCGTTACGGCTTTGCGGCCGGCAAGCAATATGCCTTCCAAGTGAAAATTCAAGCGGAGGCGGAAAAGTTCGACGAGGTTCGCGAAGGCGTTTTAACTTACACCGTCACTTCGGCTAAAGACAAGGAATTCGTGCTAAAACCATCGGGAACGCTGCCTGTTCAGATTAAACCTCATGCGAACGAAATTATCATGCCAAGAGGTCCGATGGGGCTGATGGGGCCAATGAGGTTTATGGGACCTGGATTCCAAGAGGGGATAACATTCAATCGGCAAGGTGAAAAGATTGTTTCCCGGGAATTGACGCCCCTTCCCTATTTATTGGGTGATATGGAATTGCTGGTGATCGAGGAATTTCCGGCCGAGGCCAAGTCGAATTGGGAAAAGCAAAAGGAAGTCGAAATTGTGGAACGGGATTCCGGCGGGCCCTTTCCCCGATTCGCGTTCGGCGGACCTCGCCTGACCAACGGCAAACATACCACGGCCAAGGAACAAAGCAATTATGCGATTGTAAAAAACGATAAAGACGCGATTGATATTTCCAAAAAATACTCCTTGCTCACCAGCCCGGAAGCGGATAAACCCAACCGTTTCGAGATGACCGGAGAAGGACAATTTACTTTCGACTTGACCGAAGGAATCATTAAGTCGTTTTCGATGAAATATGAATGTCGGGAGAACGAGAAGACTGTTATCCGAAAGTACCCTATTACTTTGACGTATCATTTGCTCTCGCCCGAGGAATTGGCGGAGCAGAAAAAAAAGGCCGAGGAAGCCCGGACGGCGGCGGCGAAAGCCGCGGAGCCGAAAAACTTCGACTCCGGCGAACGGGTGCGTTTGCTGAGAGATCTGAAATCCACGGACACCCAACGTATTAAAACCGCGGCCGATCGGCTGGCCAATGCGCCTGTGGATGATCATCCCGCGGATATTTCCAAGGCACTTGCCCTATTACTGCGTCATTCGGACCAATGGGTTCAACAATCGGCGGCCAAGGCGCTCGTGGTTTGGGCCGCACCCGAGGCCGAAAACGCGCTAATCAAGGCCAGCCAGTCGGAAAACGTTTTTCTGCGCAATCCCGCGATCGAAGCCCTTGGAAATTTGAAATCGGCTAAAGCCGCCGAGGCAGTGGCTGCTCAAATGTACCAGCAAAGCAGTCGCGGGGAAGCGTCAAAGGCCCTTAAAGCCATGGGACCGGTCGCCGAAGACGCGACAATAGACTGCCTGAAGGATCGTGACATGTGGGTCCGCGCCGAAGCATGTTTGGTCCTGCAAGAAATCGGCGGAAAAAAGAGTTTGCAGGCTTTGCGCGACATGTCTATAAAACTTGCCGGTAGTGCGCCGAGGGAGGCTCCGAAAGCCATCTCCGCCATCGAACTGCGATTGGAACCCGAAGCGGATGCCGCCGCCGCGCCGGAAGATGCGAAAGCCAAACCGGCGAATTCGGCCGGTTCCACGTCGGCGGAACCTCCGGCTGGACTGCGGACCTGGCGCGACGCGGGCGGCACATTTTCCGTGGAAGCCGTCATGCTCTCGCAGCAAGACGGCAAGGTAGTACTCCAGAAAAAAGATGGAAAAACGGTTCGCGTTCCCATTGCTAAACTTTCCCCCGCCGACAAAAAATACATCGCCGAACACGCCGGCGATACACAGAGCAAAGCGGAAAATCCCTTTGAATGAATATAAGGATTTGGCATAAACACCTGGGCTATAAAGCGGGCCGCCTTTATTGTTTGAGTTAAAATCATGGACGTTTTGGAGGAATGCCATAATCGCCTAGCGAGATTACTTGGGGAAAATTCGGAACCGCTGGAGGTTTTACGATGTGCAGAAGCGCATCGAGCGTACTGGCGTCCTCCACGCATACGCATTCTTCTTCTAGCTGAATCGCACATCTACACAGCGTTCTCGGAAATGGATCGCCAGGTAATCTTACAAAATCACATGGATACCGATATGCCCCGCGGCTTCGTTCGTCTTGTGTATTGCCTCGGTTATGGAGAGAACAACCTGCTTAATAAACCCATACGAGAACCGTCTAATTCAGGCACCCCAAAATATTGGAAGATATTATATAGTTGTGTCAACCGAGTTAGTTCGAATGAAGATTTCATTCCAATTTTAAAAAGTTACACGGCTTTTGAAGAACGCATTCGAAATAAAATCGCGCTATTAAAACGTTTAAAGGAGGCGGGCATTTGGCTTCTTGATGCAAGCTTGGCAGCGCTTTATCCCAAGCCGGTGCCGACACTCGTCGAGTCCTGCCTCCAAGTGAGCTGGGATGCTTATGTGAGTCAGATTGTACGGACTACAAGACCATCGAGTATAATATGTATTGGCAAAGGAGTATTCCGATTTTTACACACTCGTTTATGTGACATCGGAATTCCCGTGTTTGTAATTCCACAGCCGAATTCTCGATTGAGTTCACTGGAACACTTGAAGAATTATCAACAATATCATGATATTATATGCCAGTCTTGTAGGTTATGATTTAGCATAACATCCATGTTCATTTGACGTTGTGAATTGACCGTCACTAGCACTTTTGCTATACTATTTAGGGATAATAGAGGAGATCAAGCCATGGTCGATACCTTACCGCCGGACCTAACGCAGTTTATTCAAGAGGAACTCGCCAGCGGTCATTACTCCAGCGAGCAGGAGGTGGTTCGAGAGGCGGTTCGTTTCTTCCGGGAAAGCCGTGAACGTTTTCGACAGTTAAAAGATGAAATCCGACAGCGAATTACGGGAATGGATGCGGGCCTAAGCACGGATATCAACAGCGATGAAGATATGGCCCAATTTTTTCGAGATATCGAGTCGGAAGTTCACCGCGAAACCATCGAGTAACCGGATTGCCCATGAGCCGTTATAAGATTGCCAAGGAAGCCCGGCAAGATATTAAAGAAATCTATCGGCATATTGTTTCTGCCAATCCTTCTGCCGCGGGAAGGCTTTACGACCTTTTCTACGATAAATTCCGCATGTTGGCGAATAATCCATTATTGGGTGAAAAACGAGAGGACTTGGCGGAAAACCTTCGCATGTTCACGGCGGGAAACTACGGCATTCTTTACCGACCTGCAAAAAATGGAATTGAGATTATTCAAATTGTACATTCCGCCCGCGATTTACCAGCTCTGTGGAGTTCTTCAAAACGCAATCCTCAATAATCCTGTTTTGGAAAAAAACGTCCACATGAATAAGGTTGAAAAAATCTATCGCGTCCTTCCACGACAAGAGGGGGAAACGATTGGGTCGGCGCTTAGGCAGTGGCTGCCGGGGCAGTCGTGGTCGCAGGTGCGCAAGATTATTGAGTCGCGGCGGGTGATGCTTAGCGGGAATCTTTGCGTCGATCCGGCCAGGCGGCTGAAATTGCAGGACGCGGTGAAAATCCTGCCGCGGCCTATGGCCGCGCCGCCCGACGAGGCTGATATTCGCATTGTTTACCTCGACGCTCATGTGGTAGTTGTTGAAAAACCTGCCGGGA
>JBEKGL010000471.1:0-3644 GCA_050012815.1 Thermoguttaceae bacterium | reverse complement strand
GGTGCTATGGGAATCGCTTTTTACGCGCGACGTAAATAGTTATCATGTGTTTTCCGTCCGCATCGAGGAACTGTTATTAAGCGAGGAATCCAACGAGGATGGTCAATACCACGTTAAAAGCATCCCTAGAAATGGAGTGAATGACCTGGAGGGTGAACCTTGAATCGCGGTCCAAATACGAGCGAAAGTCGCTCGACTGAAGGGGAACGCCTTTAGGTAATCCACCGCCATATTGGTTAATCTGCAGCCGCACGAGACCCTTGGTATGGGTCTCGCGGGCTGATAACCTAAACTTAGTTCGATCCTAAACAGTGGTCTGGACAACGGGGTCCACCTCAGAAGGTGACATCTGAGGGCAGCGCTTTGTAGCTAGTGTAGTGTCTTGTAAATAGCTTTACTTGCGAGCGGTTGCGGAGTTTCATTGTTTTACAGGAGGATGGAACCCATGAAAACCGCGCCGACAATCATGCTTTCGGACGATAAACGGAAAACACTTACTACGTAGTCGCGGGGGCGGAGCACACCGGATGCCGTTTTTTAAAAATAATCCATCTGGGGTACTTGCAATTCGCTTTTTTTATATTATGATGGACATTACGACAACGGGTGAACCGGGGCAATGTGCCAGGTTCGTCATTTCTATTGTTTCTTCTAATTAGTAAACGAGGTAGCGCTCCTGGTTTTGGGAAACAGGCATCGGCTATTCAACGGTGCCCAGCGCTGCCGGAATTTTTCTTCAGCCGACTCTTGCGGCGCAATGGCTTTCCCAAGTTCATGATGGATCCGCGTGCGGAACTCTAGTTGGGCCATACCCTGCTTACGTTCCGTCCATAGGGCATGTAGCGATACAGCGAAGAGATATGAGAGTACATCAAGATTACATAGTGTTAAGAAATTTTTTTGAAAGGGAATGTTATGAAGCAAAAACTGCATGGATCATACATCAAGTGCGGCATTGGATTGCTGGCTATTGCGTTGTGTCTTTTCTCGGCCGCGTTTTGGACTTCGATCGCTTCCGCGGAAATCATAATGACTACAGCCACCGGAAGCGGTGCGGATACATATCTGAGCAACGATAGCCAGAGCTCGTCTTATTATGCCACTGTAGTTCACGGCAGCACGGTAGATATGCAAGCCCGCATATCGACTGGTTCTCGCACGAGGATACCTTACTTTCGCTTTGACATATCCAGCGCCGCCGGCACAAATCTGACAGGGGCTATTTTGTCTTTTTACATGTCCTATAATAATGGAAATCGGAAACGGACATGGAATGTTTATGGTCTGAACGATGGGTCGGGTGATTCCTGGGGTGAGTCAACCACGGATTATGCCAACGCTCCAGGTATTCTGCAACCATCGACTTACAACGATGGAAATTACTCGCTCGATATCGGTACAAGTGCAAACCAACTTACGCTTCTTGGAGCGGTTACCTTTCCGGCGTCGACAGGGGTTGTCGTTACATCAACAACGGCCAGTCTCAACCTTGATAGTTTTTTAGCGGCGGACACAAACGGTCTTGTAACTTTTGTCCTTGTGGCACAAAGCAGCGATTCAAATGCGAACTATAGCTTCGCAACAAAGGAAAACACCAGTTCATGGGCCTATCCAACGCTTGACCTGCCAAATGCCGTTGTTCCCGAACCGGCCGCCTTGGCCATGCTCTTTACGGCCCTGGCCGCAATGGGCGGGTTGATAACGTTTCGCAAGCGGCGTGTCAAATAGGAAAAAATTGCAATCAGTTAATCAGATATTTCACCTTTCACCATGTTTCAACTTAGTTGGTTGAGAAAATTGAGGGAGGTTTTCATGAAAAAAAGTGCAATTAATTTAGTTTTGTGTTTAGGTATTGCTCTATTGATGTCAGGTACGGCACAAGCAGTAGATACAATGCTTTCGAATTTTGAAGATAATACACTCGATGGCTGGCAAAACTATGCGGGAAATCCCATCGCGGTAGTAGCCGCGCCTTTGTCGGGCATGGGTGCATATTCTATGCAAGAGACCATCACTAATCAGTATTGGGGCCAGGAGGTTATGCAGTCTTGGGCTAATTCCAGTCTGAATGTTACTAACCTCAATGCCGGTTCGAAGATCGATTTTGATATCGATTTCCCGTCGGCCGGCTATTCAATGACCTATGCTGACGTACAAATAGAAGTGCAAAACAGTGGCGGTTCTCTCGGAGCTCAAGATACAGGCACGCTTACTCAAAGCCTATCCAATATGGCTAAAGACACGCTCATTCACATGTCATATGATTTGAGTTCGTTCCTACCCCGGGATCCTACTTCGAATTCGATGAACCTTGTCCTGTGGGTCAATCCTGGTTGGACTTCCGGCACTTACACAAATCAGATTGTCTATATAGACAACGTTAAAATAACTGGTAATCCAGTTCCCGAACCAGCTACCATCGTCCTTCTGGGCATGGGCGGCGTGATGCTGCTTGTGTGGCGTTGGAAAAAGTAGAATTAAAAACAGTTTTTAAAATTAAAGCTGATTCACGGGTACGTCTTAAAAGGGCGTGCCCGTTTTTTTTACAATTCACTATTATTCCAATCTCTAATCCCTAATCCATTTAAATTACAGTCGCGATTCTATTATAGAGCGGATCAACAGCGGCCAGGCGATCGTGGCGTCGCAATGCACTTCGGCAAAACGCCCGCCCTCTTCCCGGCTGATGAATTTGCCCCAGGAAACGCCTTCCGAATAGGTACAGCCGCTCAGTCCGCCCCAGTGCACCGGTTCCGGGCAAATCCGCACCCCATAACTGAACCGCGGCACCGGAAGATTGGCCCCCAAACGCATGTTGATGGTCTCCACGAACGGCCCTACCTGCTGGGCCCAATTTCTGGGCACGCCCCCGCCTATGGTAAAAATGCCCAAGCGCTTGGCTTTCAGAATCCGCCGGGCATAGTTGTGCAAGTCCAAAAAGGGATTATAAGACGGAACAGGGGCGAAGAATTTTTCCAAATCGGCCTCTTGGCCCGGCACGAAATCCCGCTCCAAGGCATGTTTGGCCAAATCCAGACCCAATTCAGAATCGGTCAAAGCGGGCACGTAAACCGGAGTCTCGCGCTGATATGCACAACCCAAAATGCTGGGCATTTGTCCTGTTTCCAGGAGCTTTTTCCCAATCTCCCGATTTATCCGCCAGGAACAACTCGGCTGGCTGCGGTCCATCTCATCCAGCACCTCCTTCACCAGGTTCCAAGCCCGGCAAAGATTGGCCTCCATCTCCACCGTATCGTACACGCGATTGTAGCCCCATGTAAAAAGCTGTTTATCGGTGACCCCGGGATCGGCCTTGTAATGCACCCCGCCTACGGCCTCCGAAAGACCGTGGGCCATGATAGCCCCGGTGCTTACGATGATATGCGCAAGCCCGGCATCGATCATTTCGCACAGCACTTTGCCCATTTTCGCCACGGTCATCGCCCCTGATACCGTGACCACGATGGTGCAATCCGGATCGTCGGCCATGGCCGATAGGACGTCGAAGGCCTCGCCCAATTCCCGGCCCCCAAAAGCCGTGCGCGACATCCTTCTGAGCATGTCGGCAAAGCCCGTTACCCGCCGAACATCCATCGCTTCCAGGGGTTCCAGGCCGTCTTTTCCGCCGTCGTGCAATTCTCGAG
>JBEKGL010000470.1:0-3649 GCA_050012815.1 Thermoguttaceae bacterium | reverse complement strand
CTGCCCGACCTTGCCGCCGGGTGCTCGCTGGCCGACATGGCCGACATCCATCAGGTCGAGGATTGTTGGCGGCGGCTCGGCGAAGTGATCGACGCCGGAGACTTGATGCCGATCACTTATGTCAATTCGGCGGCCGATTTGAAGGCCTTTTGCGGGCGGCACGGGGGTATCGGGTGCACGTCGGCCAACGCCCGGGCGGCTCTGGATTGGGCCTTTGCCCGGCGCGGCCGAGTGCTGTTCTTTCCAGATCAACACCTGGGCCGCAACACGGCCAAGGCGATGGGCGTCCCCTTGGAACAAATGCCGCTCTGGGATCCGCACAAGGACGGACTCGGCGGCAATACGCCCGAAGCGATCAGGCAAAGCCGTGTGATACTCTGGCAGGGCGATTGCGGCGTGCATCAGCGTTTTCTGCCTCAGCACGTGGATTATTATCGCCAAAAATACCCGGGCATAAAAATTCTCGTCCATCCCGAGTGTTCGATGGAAGTGGTCGATAAGGCCGACGTTGTAGGCTCTACCGGGCGGATCATCCAAGCGGTCGAGCAAGCCCCGCCCGGCACAAAATGGGCCATCGGCACCGAATTGCACCTGGTCAATCGGCTCAAGCATCAACATCCAGAACAAGAGATCCACGTGCTTTCGACCATGGCGTGTATCTGTGCGACGATGTCGCGCATCGACCTGCCTCATTTATGTTGGGCGTTGGAAAATTATGCCGCCGGCACGCCGGTGAACGTGATCGAAGTCGCCCCCGAAACCAGCCGCTGGGCGCTTGAGGCTCTTAAGCGGATGCTGGAAGTGAAATGAAGTACCCTACTTTTTCGGCTCGCTTTCGTCGGGCATGGGGATATTCGGGTTGATATTGGGCGGTGGAGCGGCTTCTTCCTTTTTTTCACCCTCGGCTGCGCCTGAGGGGACAAAGGGCGCGGCTACATTTCCGCCGCCTTCATCATGAAGCTGGATTTTTTTGTCGTTGGGCAAAATAATTTCAATCAATACGGTTTCCCATTTATTGCCGGTCATGCGGGCTTTGACATGGGCCTTGCCTTTGCCCTTCGGTCCGGCCAGATCCCAACGTATATCCATATTATTCCCATCAGGGGTTAGTACGGGGAACCAAGAATCATCGCGGATGGGTTGGCCAAAGGCCTCTTGAGCCTCAGGATTGGCTTGTATCTTATCCATGGTTACCACATAAGGTTCCAAATGCCTTAATCCGCTTATAAATAAAACCCCAATCCCAGTCAAACATCCGCCGCACATTAGTATCAAGCATAAAAAAACTGTTGGCACAAACCATTTCCAGTTTCGCGACCACCAGCCGCGGGGTTTTTGTTCTGGTCCGGGAAAAGTGGCGTTTAAGGCCGTCGGGTCGGAATAGTTGGAACTCATGGGATTTACTCCGAAAAAATAGGTGGCACGGGCTTCTTGCCCGCGTGTTATGCGGGAGCACTGGCGGAACGCCGGTGGCACCCGACAAAATGTTAATATCGCTCGGCGCGACCGACCAACCGACCATGCTACGCACAGTGCCCGTTGGCGCCCGTCGCGGCATTATGTGTTATCGGCGGGCGGTTCAGCGATTCTTATGTACTCGGGGTCGATGTCGTAAAAGGCTTGGTCCGCTCCTTCGAACTGGACCAATGCTCGGCCGTTGCAATTGATGGTAATTACGCGGCCGGTCACGTTTGCCCAGCGGGTCAATTCCGGGCGCAGGGCCTCGACCGTAACGGTCCGGCCGGTGTAGGTTTGTTTCAGGTTTGCAATCTCTTTAGGCGTCATTAAGAATGGTTTTCAGTAATCAGTTTTAAACGTCAGCAGGGGATCCGCATGCTACTTATTTAGCTCCCGGTGATTACACCGGGGGCTTTGATTGCAACCACAAGACCTTGCTAGGATATTGTTAAATTTGGAATTGGACTCGCGAAACCGCAAGCGGTTTCAATGTCTAATTTACCACCATCTTTCATCCCTCATCCTTCATCCTTTATGCCCATATAGTTTACACCTGCCGGCCATGGCTGCAAAGGGCTATTTTTGCTGGGCTTTGCAGTAGCGGAGATAGGCGTCCAAAAAGTCCTGGATGTGGCCGTCGAGCACGTCGTGGAAGTTTGTGGCGGCATGACCGGTCCGGGCGTCCTTGACACGCTGGTCTGGATGGAGGAAATAACTGCGGATTTGGGAGCCGAAGCCGACCTTGGGCTTATGATAATACTTGTCGGCCTGTTCGGCCTCGCGTTTTTCTTCCTCCACACGGGCCAGCCGGGCGCGGAGCATTTTCAGGGCAATGGCCCGATTCTTATGCTGGCTGCGCTCGTTTTGGCACTGCACGGCTATGCCCGTGGGAAGATGCGTGAGCCGGATGGCGCTGGAGGTTTTGTTGACGTGCTGCCCGCCGGCCCCGCTTGCGCGAAAAACGTCCTCGCGCACGTCTTCGTCGCGGATTTCGATGTTGATTTGATCGGACACCTCGGGCGCGACGTCAACGGCGGCAAAGCTGGTCTGCCGCTTGCCTTCGGCGTTATACGGGCTGATGCGGACCAGGCGATGGATGCCGTTTTCGCCTTTGAGATATCCGTAGGCCATCGGGCCGCGCACGGCAATGGTCGCGCTGTTGATGCCCGCCTGCTCGTTATCCTGCCGATCGAGCAGTTCGGTCTGATAGTCATGGTCATTGGCCCAACTGAGATACATGCGCAGCATCATTTCGGCCCAATCGTTGGCATCGGTTCCGCCGTCGCGGGCATTGATCGTAAGCAAGGCTGAGTTGGCGTCGAACGGGCCGTCCAAGAGGGCCTTGGTTTCCAGGGTCTCGAGAACGGTTTCCAGGCGGTCGAGTTCGCCGGGGACTTCTGCCGCAAGGCCGTCGTCCTCCTGGGCCATTTCCACGAGCGCGACAAGATCGCCGGCCGCTTTGATCAATTCTTCCGCGGGTTTTAAGACGGCCTTGAGGGCTTTGAGTTGGGCGACGGTCTCTTGGGCCTTTTCCTGATTGTTCCAGAAATCGGGCGCGGATAGCCGCTCTTCGATGGCCCGGACTTTAAACTGCTTGCCGTCGAAGTCAAAGAGAGTCCCGCAATTGAACAATGCGCTTGTGGATGTTTTCGGCCCGATCGATCAGTTCGTGTTCCATAATAAATATAAATGCAATTACAGTAATTTTAGAAATTCTTCAACAGTCATGCCGGATGCTCGGATAAGCGATCTAAGTGTTCCGGGCACTAACTCGCGATGTTGAGGTATGACAAACTCGCAATTTCCCCGGATTTCAACATTACCAAGTGACTTCCGCGTTGGCGGTCCTTTCTCCAGCCGGCATATTCAAACGCCTTAACCGCCTCTGCCCCGGAAACAACGGGGAATTTTGGCATTACATAGCTACCTCTACCTCTCGTATGGCTATGGTTAGAGGCATTCCGTTGGCTGCACGAGCCTCCAGGCATGCCTGGATTGCTTCCTGAATATTGGCCAAAGCCTCTTCTTCCGTTTTACCTTGGGAAATGCAGCCTGGAATAGAGGGACATTCGGCCACAATCATTCCTGTTTCATCGCGTTCCAACGTGACAATGAGCTTCATAATGATAGTCTACCATAATGGTTAACCTTTGACCATATTGGTATAATACAGCTTCCCATAAAAGGATGT
>JBEKGL010000469.1:0-3659 GCA_050012815.1 Thermoguttaceae bacterium | reverse complement strand
GGTTGAGTGACATGCCGACAAAGGATGAAGTTTTCGATAAAATCCGCACTGCCCTGGTCGATGCCTTGGGCGTCGATGAGGAAGACATTACCCCGGAAGCCACCTTGGTGGGCGATTTGGGAGCCGAGTCGATCGATTTTTTGGACATTGTCTTCCGCTTAGAAAAAGCCTTCGACATCAAGATCCCTCGCGGCGAGTTGTTTCCAGAAGATATCCTCACCGATTCGAAATACGTCCGGGACGGCAAGGTCACCGAAACCGGTTTGTCTGAACTCCGCAAGCGCATGCCCTTCGCCAATCTTGACGATTTCTCTAAAAACCCCCTCGTACAAGACTTCGGCAACCTGCTGAAGGTGGCCGACATGTGCCGTTTCGTGGAAAGCAAAGTGGGAGTTACCGATTAAATGCGTTGGTACTGGATTGATAAATTCATCGAGTTCGAAAGCGGACGATACGCCAAGGCCGTCAAGTGCATTTCCTTGGCCGAGGAGCATTTGCACGATCACTTCTCGTTTTATCCGATGATTCCCAACTCGCTGGTGATCGAAGGCATGGCCCAGACCGGCGGGCTGCTGATCTCGGAACACAACCAGTTCAGCGAAAAAGTGGTCCTGGCCAAAATTCCCAAAGCCCGCTTTTATTGCGACGCGGTGCCCGGCGATACTTTGATATACACCACTACCATTGAATACATTAAGGAAGAAGGGGCCATGGTTTCGGCCACCAGTTATAAGGGCGACATTCTGCACGCCGAAGCGGAAATCGTCTTTGCCCACCTTAACGACTCTCGCCTGGGAACACTATTCGAACCGGAAACCTTTCTCCGCATGATGCGGATGTTGGGCGCCTTCGACGTCGGGCACGCCGCCGACGGCAGCCGTTTAGTTCCCCCGCCCAGGCTTCTCAACGCCGTGAAATCTGCTCAAAACGAGGGACAAGGGAAATAAGGATGAGGGATGAAGCATCAAATATCACTGAAATGAAAAAACTAAACGTTATGCCTAGTGCAATGATGGATCACACATACTTCATTCTTCACAGGCAATTCGCCTTTCATCTTTCATCCTTCATCCGTCATCCTTTTTGAGGACGCTGCATTATGCGACGACGTGTTGTGGTTACTGGAATCGGTTGTGTTACTCCCTTGGGCGCGGAGATCGAAACGGTCTGGCGGCGGCTATTGGCCGGCGAATCGGGCATAGACTATACCACGCTTTTCGACGCCAGCAACTTTCCCACCAAAATCTCCGCCGAAGTGCGTAATTGGGATCTTTCCGACGTGGGCGAAAATCCGGAAGACTGGAAATATCAGGGCCGGCACACTCATTTCGCCGTCGGCGCGGCCAAAAAAGCCATGGCCGATTCCGCCTTGGACGTCTCGCGCCTGGATCCCATGCGATTCGGCGTGTACTTGGGCAGCGGAGAAGGTCAACAGGATTTCCACCGTTTCACCCAAATGATGGTGGCCGGCCTGTCGGGCGGCAGCGGAGAGCTCGATCTGGTACGCTTCACTCGCGCAGGCCTGGAAACCCTGAATCCCATCGCCGAACTGGAACAAGAACCCAACATGCCCGCAGGCCATTTGGCTAGCCTGTTCGGCGCTCAGGGCCCGAACATCAATTGTCTCACGGCCTGTGCGGCCAGCAGCCAGGCGATCGGCGAAGCGGTGGAAATCATCCGCCGCGGCGAAGCCGACGTCATGCTCTCCGGCGGCACGCATACCATGATCCACCCCTTCGGGGTCACGGGTTTTAATCTGCTTACCGCCCTAAGCACGCACAACGACGAGCCGACCAAGGCCTCCAGGCCTTTCGACCGCAATCGAGACGGCTTTGTGCTGGGCGAAGGCGCCGGGATGGTTGTTTTGGAGTCCTTGGAAATGGCCCAGGCCCGCGGCGCGCACATTTACGCCGAGATTGTGGGCTACGGCTCCACCGCCGACGCCTTCCGCATTACCGACACCCACCCCGAAGGCCGCGGGGCCATCACCTGCATTAAACTGGCCTTGGCCGACGCCCGTTTGGACTCCGACAAAATCGACTACATCAACGCCCACGGCACCAGCACCAGCGTCAACGATAAAGTCGAAACCCTGGCCATCAAAAAAGTTTTCGGCGACCGGGCGTACAAAATTCCCGTTTCCAGCACCAAGAGCATGATGGGCCACTTGATCGCCGCGGCCGGAGTCACGGAACTTATCTTCTGCATATTGGCCATCCGCGACAATGTCGTGCCGCCCACGACCAATTACGAAACGCCCGATCCCGACTGCGACCTGGATTATGTTCCCAACGTCGCCCGCCAGTTGCCCTGTAATGTCACGCTGACCAACAGTTTCGGTTTTGGCGGCCAGAACATCACGCTCATTGCCCGGCGTTTCACGGGTTGAAGCGAAAGAGCGAAGTCATGAAAAGCCTCGGCCCACGGCAGGCCTTTACGATTGTCGAACTTCTAGTGGTCATGGCGATAATCGGGATGTTGATCGCCTTGCTCCTGCCGGCCGTGCAAGCAATCCGAGAGTCCGCTCGCAGAGCCCAGTGCAAAAATAATCTTAAACAATTAGGCCTGGGCGTTCTGCAACACGTCGACGTTCACCAACAGTATCCCACCGGCGGCTGGGGATGGTGGTGGGTCGGCGATCCGGATCGCGGTATCGGCAAACGACAAACCGGCGGATGGCTTTATAACGTCTTGCCTTATATAGAAGAAAACAATACATACCTCTTGCCCCAGGACGGCGATCAATACACGATTACCGAAAAGCAAAAGGCCGGCGCAAACGCCATGACTAAAACGACTTTGGCCATTGCAAACTGCCCCAGCCGAAGGCCGAGTATTCTTTTTGCCAAACCATTCTCCGGTACGTTCGTGGCCTACAACGCCGCCGAAAACGACCCTAACGATAACGTGTCGGCCCGGGGCGATTACGCCATTAACTCGGGCGATCAGAGTTTTGACGAATGTTTTCCCGGTCCCGAGACTTTAAGCGACGGAGACACTCCCTCATTCTGGCTGGATATCCATAAAAAGCTCGGCATGGATGTCGGTAAATGCAGCGGCATCAGCTTCGAGCGAAGCGAAATCATCCCCGATCAACTCCGCGACGGGACCATCCATACCATCATGCTCGGCGAAAAATATCTCAATCCCGACCATTATCTAACCGGCCTTAAAATCTACGACAACGAAAGCCTTTATACGGGTTTCAACAACGATAATTACCGCTCGGCATTTTCCCCGCCCACGCGGGACCGTCAAGGCCTAAGCGATCCGTTGCTATTCGGCAGCATCCACGTCAATACCTGTAACTTCACTTTCTGCGACGGCTCGGTCCGGTCGATCGGTTACTCGATCGATCCGATCATCTTTTCCAATCTCGGAAACAGGGCCGACGGCCAAACCGTAGACGAGAGCGCTTTTTAAAGGATGAAGGCGGAAGGATGAAAAAAGTGAAACCGCTTGCGGTTTCGCGATCTCCGCCCTCTAACAAACTCTACCGGCCGGATAAACTCACACAATGCTAGCGGATGTGCGAATGGCTCTCGCGGCATTTCGGCGAAAAGCTTTCGTTTCTTGAATCTTTCTTTTGACTTCGGAAATCCATCGTGTATATACAATGTACAGGGACATGACAACGCATTCTTATCGCCCCTTACAAA
>JBEKGL010000468.1:0-3661 GCA_050012815.1 Thermoguttaceae bacterium | reverse complement strand
CACGGCCCGGCTCTGATTTTTTCTTTTTTCGCGTCTCAATAAACAGACTATACATTAATCACTTTTTTTATCCCCCGTTCCACGGCAAAAAGGATCTTATCCAACTGTTCAAGCGTGATGGAAAGCGGGGGCATGATTACGATTACATTGCCCAGCGGGCGGAGGAGCACGCCCTCGGTTCGGGCGTAATCGCAAACCTTCAGGCCGCGATTTTCTGCCCAGGGATAAGGCGCTTTGGCCGCTTTGTCGCGGACCAACTCGATCGCCCCGATCAGGCCGCATTGGCGGACGTGGCCCACGTGCGGCAGTTGATCCAAGCGGGCAAGATGTTCGGCTAGTCGGGCAATTTTGGGCTTAAGATGTTCGAGGGTTTTTTCTTCATCAAATATATCCAGGCAGGCCAGGGCCGCGGCCGCGCCCAGGGGATTGCCGCCGTAGGTATGGCCGTGGAAAAATGTTTTGCTGTCGGCGTATGTACCCAAGAATGCCTGATATATTTCTTCGGTCGCAAGCGTGGCGGCCAAAGGCAGATATCCGCCGGTTATGCCCTTTGCCAGGCAGAGGAAATCGGGCGTGACGGCCTCGTGTTCGCAGGCGAACAGTTTTCCCGTTCGCCCAAAGCCCACGGCCACCTCGTCGGCGATTAAAAGCACGTCGTATTTTCGCGTCAATTCCCTGACGCCGCGCAGATATCCGGCCGGATGCACGATCATGCCCGCCGCCGCTTGCACCAGGGGCTCGATCACCATGGCAGCGATGCGCCGGTGATGCTCGGTCAATACCCGCTCCAATTTTTCCAGGTGATATTTGCACAATTCGTCCGGTCCGACGCCTTCGGGTATTCGATACGTATCGGGCGCAGGCACGCGGAGCGTCTCGAACAACAGCGGGCGGAACATGGCATGGAACCGCTCCACTCCGCCCACGCTCACGCCGCCCAGGGTATCGCCGTGGTAGGCGTCGCCCAGGGCCAGGTAGCAGGTTTTTTCCGGCCGGGAATCTTTTCGCTGCCGCCAATACTGGAGGGCCATTTTTATTGCGACTTCAACGGCCGTGGCCCCGTCGTCGGAAAAGAAAACGTGTTTCAGACCCGGCGGAGCAAGATCGACCAGTCGCTTTGCCAATCGGATGGTCGTGGGATTCGAGCTGCCCAGTGAAGTGACGTGCGCCACGCGATCGAGCTGCGCGCAGACGGCTGCGTCGATTTTCGGATGTCTGTGCCCGTGGATATTGCACCACAGGCTGCTCACCCCGTCGATATAACTCTTGCCGTCGATGTCCCAAAGCACGCAGCCTTGCGCCCGCTCCAATATCAATGGCTCGTACTCGGCCATCTGCGTAAAAGCATGCCAGACGAGCGTGCGGTCCCTGGTTTTTAGATCTTCAGTGTCGGGAACAGACATATCCACCATGGAGGCACGGAGTACACGGAGGAAACAACTTACAAATAATAATAAAGTATCTTTGCTAATTCAACAATTGGAGGACAAAAAAACGAGCATCATTAAAATTATTATGCTTGTTCGTACTCCGTGTCTCCGTGGTGTGCGACAGGCTAGAAGACATATTCAAACCCGGCGGTGGCCCCGTGATAAAAGAGCGTGCCGCCCATAAACGGTTTCGGATCGGCCTGATTGATGTTTTCAACCTGATCGCCGGCTATGGCTATGCCGTCGAGCCACATGGCTTGATAACCGAGGCGAGCCGACAAGCGTTCGGTCACCTGGAATATGCCCATCAGACCGATTTCGGCCAGCGCGGCGGTATGACCGGCTTTGTCGCCTAGTCGATTATGGTCGATAACTTTCATCGTGACATCGGAAGAGTTGCCGTACACGCCGGCCTTCATCACGCCCTCGATGCTGTAACGGCAAGTATTGACAAACGCGAAGTTCATGCCGATTTGGCCGCCGTAAAGATGATTGTCCACATTGTCTTCCAAATACAGTCTATTGTTCACCGTGGAGCTGAACACTTCGTGCAATTCCACATAACGGAACCCCATCAGCACGTTGAGTCTTTCCCAGATCGGATGCCGCAAGTTGATCTCCGTGCTGTGCAGCCGGGAAACATAATAGTAATTAACCTGGCTGCCGGCCTGCAAAGTAAAGGCCGTTGCGTTATATATCCTGTAATTCGCCCCTGCGGCGGGAACGGTGATGTCCTTCTCGGCCGACCAGCCATCGATGCCGAAGTAGCTCGCCTCCAGGTCGCAACAGCAACAGACATCTTCGCCGACGATACTCACCCGCGGACCGACGGCCCAGGGAAAATTAAAATCCTTCGAGTTAAATATTTCCCCGCCGGTAACGTGATTTGTCAACAAACTGGATGTTTTGCCTCCGCTGCGGGACATAATCATCGCGTCGGCCGAGGCGGTCCACGCCCAGCCGGAATCCAGCCGGTTGCGAAAGACAAACGTTTCGGGATTGTTCGCGGCTGGGTTGTCCGCTTGACAGCTCGAAAAAGTATAAGCCAGATTTCCGTCCGTCCCGACTTGTGCCGCGGTTATACCGGCGGACACTAATAAGGCGAACATGCCAGCCAAAATGATCTGAGTGCAGCGTTTCATTTCCCCCCTCCTGTAACATTGAGTGTGTAAACGAATATTGTCGGGCGTCTCCGTTAGAGAACAAAAAAGACTAGTTCCCGAACGGCCCGAAAAGCTCACCCCATTGTTTTTATCGGCATTTTTAGAAAAGTTTGCCTAGGAATTAGTGTTTGCGGAGAGGTTGTAATGAATAAATTCCCTACAATAAGGCGCGTTAAATATTACTCAGTTTTGCCATTTTAGCTTTTCGTCTATTCCCAGGCGATCACCACCGGCATTCCCACATTCAATCCCAGCCGGGCGGCGGTGTTGTCGCCCACGATGGCCAGTTCCAGACGGCCATTGGATCCAATCACTGCGCAAAGCGTTCCTTGGGGTTGCTCGGCGTAGGTGTGGTAGATGCCCCAGGTTTCGTAAATATTGCAGGCAATGCAGGCCCGTTTGTCGGTAGGCCGGCCGGCGAGCATATCGGCCGTGATGTCGGTTATGATGTTGCCGAAAGAATCTATCTCCAACACCGCGCCGTCGATCCGCGCGGGACTGATCCGCACTCGGGGCCAGTCCAGTACAATAATTTTTTCCAGCGACGGCCCCAACTGCTCGGGCGGCAAACCCAAACTCAGGCGCGCGGCCACCGGCGCCAATATATCCCGCCCGTGGAATGTGGAAGATACCTTTTCCAGCCAAAATTGTGATTCCGTTATGCGAAAGATTTTCGTGGGCGGGGTGCGCGCAACCAGTCGGCTTAGCACGCCGTTGTCCGGGGCAAGATATTGCTGCGATCCGATCCGGGCGTAGACGATCGCCCTCTGGGTTCCAACGCCGGGATCGACCACCGCCGCGTGTATGGTCTCCGGCGGAAAATACTCGGTCGCGTCTTCCAGGGCCAAGGCTGCGTGGCGCACATCCCGGGCCGGAATTTCGTGCGTGATGTCCACGATCGTCGCGGCGGGGTTGATCGAAAGTATCACCCCTTTCATGGCTGCCACATACGGGCTACCAGTGCCGAAATCGGTGGTCAAGGTAATGATGCTCATCGATAAAAGGATAATACCAATAACCCCGGCTGTGAAGAAGAACTATCTAGTCCCGGGTCCACATTTTGTTACA
>JBEKGL010000467.1:0-3667 GCA_050012815.1 Thermoguttaceae bacterium | reverse complement strand
ATACAATCGCTGTCGCAATCTAGTTGGCGGAAGGTGAATTGCCGATATTGTCGCTTGCCTTGGTTGTCGTAGCCAAGCGGCTCGACAACGGCAACGGCATCGGGCATGGCTTGGGCCATTTTTGACACCCGAGCGGCAACGTTGAGCGGATAGTTCATAGTCTTCTATCTTGGCAATTTAGGCAAAATGCCGCAATCCCCATCGGGTAATTATTGACCTTTGCCTGGCGAATGGATCGTTATGTTGTGGGGCAGATTGCTAATCTGCCCAGAAAAGGCAGGTTGGCAACCTGCCCCACGGCTTATTTCCCAAGCAAAGGTCGATAGTATGGGAATAAAAACCGGAATTGAATCAAAACGGCCAAAGACATAGAATTCCCTGGCCTGGAAAATTTGCCTATCTTATAAAAGGAGCACAACAATGTATCGAATCTATCGTTGGTCTATATGCTTGATCGTTTTATCGTCGTTGCTGATCTCGGAAAGCCTGGCAGGGCCTCCTGGCGGCGGCGGTGGAGGTGGCGGCGGGGGTGGAGGAATGGGCGGCGGCGGTGGAGGCGGCGGTGGAGGATTTGGGGGTGGCGGCATGGGAGGTGGGCCGGGAGGTGCATTTCATGTTGGCGGGGGAGGCGCTCCGAATCATGTTAGTGCTCCCTATCACGGCGGCGGTTTTCCCGGAGGGGGACCCCACGGACCATACTATCACGGCGGTGGATTTCCCGGCGGTTGGCATGGCGGACCGGGCCCGTATTATAGCGGATGGCCCGCTTTCCATTGGGGAATTACGATTCCTTTCGGCTACGACGATTACGATTGGTACGCCCCTTACTACAATTACTACAATTACAGATACTATTACGTGCCGACCTACTCCACAGGCACCGATTATTATAGCGTGGAGTCTCCCACAACCACCGCTCAATATCCGCAGGCCTCGGCTGCTTCTTCTGCTCAATCTCCGCCGACAATGTCCACCCCTCCCATTCCCACCGCCGCGCAAGCCGCCAGATTAACCGATGATCAACTCAGAATGATGATCGCGGTGGCTTTGGAAAACTATATCAAAGATTTGGACGTTTTCACTTCCGGCGAGAGTTGGAAAAAACACTTTAAACTAGCCGAATTAAAAGCCCGCATCAGTGCATTGCAGAGCGGATCGCCGGATGCGGCGACTCTGGCGCTTGTCGCGGAAATATCGCAAAAATTCGAGGCGGCCGCCAAAGATCCGACTTACGAAACGATCACCAAGCCCTGGAGTTTTCAAACCCTGCTGGTGGGTTTAAAAGAATACTCCCTGACTGCGGTACAGCGGCAAAACCACACGCTTTATGCCAAAGCCGAGACCTTGAAACGCTCTCTGGACAACGTCTCGACCGGCGCGGACTGGAAGATCTATCTGCAAATAAACGAGTTGGAGAAGCTGCTGGCCCAGCCGCCGATTGATAACGCGGAATTGAATAAAAATCTGGAAAAAATACTGGTGCGATTCGACAATGTCGCCCAAAATGCGCAATACAAGACGGTAGCCGATCTGCAGGGTTTCGACGTCACCCGAACG
Source organism: Thermoguttaceae bacterium (assembly GCA_050012815.1). GTDB lineage: Bacteria > Planctomycetota > Planctomycetia > Pirellulales > Thermoguttaceae > JBEKIK01. Next base: position 2,110 of record JBEKGL010000467.1, on the reverse strand, counting down.
GCATTGCAGCAATATGTCCTTGCTCTCCGGGGGGAATCGGCAAATGGGGGCGCGTTGATTCCGTCTCCCCCGCCACCGCCGCCTCCGGCCGAAAGCAGTTCTGGAAAGGTATCGCTGTAGGCTGTATAATAACTCCTCATTGAATCAATCGGTTTTTGGGCCGGATTTGATTGGGGTGGCGATTCAACTACCGCGCCAACGTTTGCCGTTCCAACGTTTAATGGTTTTGTGGAATATTCCGTAGTCGAGGATAAGTAATGTCCGCCAAAACATCAAACCTCCGTGAAACTTTGACGTCCCGCCAGCGCATGATGAAAGCCCTTAATCACGAGGAGCCCGATAGGATTCCCATCGATTTGGGAGGCAATCAAACCGGCATTCATAAACTCGCCTATCAGGCCTTACTTAAAAAATTGGGCATGGATGAAGAGATTATAATCATGGATGCCGTGCAGCAACTTGCCCGACCCTGCGAGGCGGTGCTTAAGCGGTTTCACGTCGACACCCGATACATCGCCGCCAAGGCGCCGGATAGTTTTAAGGGCGAAATCGTACAGAACACTCGCAACGGCCGGCTGTGGCACGATTTGAAGGATGAATTCGGCGTGGTTTGGTCCATGCTCGACGACCATCCGTATTATATGGATATCTCCCATAATCCCCTGGCCGGCGCAACGATCAAGGACCTTGCCGATTATCCGTTTCCAAAGGGCGATGATCCAAGCCGGTTCGACTCTCTTCGCCAACAGGCAAAGCTGATGAAGGACGAAACTCCTTTTGCCGTGGTCAGCGGGATCTCCGGCGTGGTCTACGAAATTTGTTGGTATATGCGCGGATTGGAACAGTGGATGATGGATATGCTCACGGAGCCGGAGTTTTGCGAGGCGCTTTTGGATCGGACTTTGAAGTTCTGGATGGATTGGTTTCAAGGCTTTCTCGACGAGGCGGGCGACCTGGTCGATGTGATAATGATCGGCGACGATCTGACCGGGCAGACCGGCCCGCTGTTTCGCCCCGATTTTTATCGCCGGGTCGTTAAACCGCGGCATAAGCAACTGGCGCAATATATCCGCTCGCGGACCAAGGCAAAAATCTGGTACCACACCTGCGGCGCCTGCATGGCTTATCTGCCCGATCTTTTAGACAACGGCATCGATATCATCAATCCAGTGCAGATCAGCGCGAAAAACATGTCTCCCCTGGAATTGAAATCCAAATTCGGCAAGCAACTCGTATTCTGGGGCGGGGCGATCGACGCCCAGCACGTGCTGCCGCGTGTTTCCCCGGAAACAGTCCGCGAGCACGTCCGCGGTAATTTGGATATATGGAAACCCGGCGGCGGTTACGTATTCAACAACGTCCACAACATCCAAGCCGACGTCCCGCCGGAAAACGTCATCGCCCTTTACGACGCCGCCTACGAATATGGATTTTACGCTTAATTGGCTGAGCCTGCTGGGCATTTCCCTGGGATTGGCCATGGATGCCTTTGCGGTGTCGATTGCCGCGGGTTTGGGGATTGCCCGGGTAACGCCGCGCCATACTTTTCGCGTGGCCTTTCACTTCGGCCTCTTTCAGTTTTTGATGCCGGTAATCGGCTGGTCCGTCGGCCGGCAGTTGAACCTTTATATCTTTAAGTACGACCACTGGGTCGCGCTGGGATTGCTTTCGTTTGTGGGCTGCAAAATGCTTTGGGAAGCCGGCGCAAAACGCGAATCCAATTCCGGCGCCGATCCAACCCGGGGCCTGATGCTCTTGACGCTTTCGCTGGCCACTAGCATCGATGCCTTTGCGGTAGGCGTGAGCATGGCGCTTTCGGGCATCTCGATTTGGCTGCCCAGCGTGGTAATCGGAATTATCACTGCCGCGCTTAGTGCGGTGGGCATCACATTCGGCGGCAGAATAGGCGCGCGATGGCAGCGCTGGGCCGAAATCGCCGGCGGCGTGGTTTTAATCCTCATCGGCCTGGAAATCTTTATTTCCCACTTCGCCGGATAAGAGTCCGCATGAAAATTCAGGCAAGGCCGATCTTGACCACGGCCTTTTTCACAAGCCCCGGAGCATCCACGGCAATCCCCGGCATGTGCGCATCCTCGGGCATAAGAAGCAT
>JBEKGL010000466.1:0-4405 GCA_050012815.1 Thermoguttaceae bacterium | reverse complement strand
CTGGCATAAAGCCGGGCTTGTATCATTATATGCGTCAGACCGACGGCGCCACGGCCAGGCTCCACCTCCGCGTCAATTCCGGCGGCAACGGCGTTTTACTGGCCAACGCCGCCTGCGCGGTGCGTTTACACCCATCGGGCGTAGTGATTGCCAAGGGTATTTTGGAAGGCCAAGATGAAAACAACATCGTGGAACAATTGACGAAGACCTTCAGCGGCGTCACCGGCCAGCAAGCCGCGGCAGACGTGAAGCACGTACTCTCCTTGATAGCCTCGCTGGAAAAACCGCATCACGATTATCCGATTCTCAATCCGGCCGATCCATCGTTTTCGCCGCGCGTAACGCCTTTGGAGCGGCCCATTTCGGCCGACGTGCCGTTGTGCAAACCATTTTACATGGAACCGATTCTTAGCCGCCTGTGGGACGAAGGCATCCCCCACGTAACGATCATCGCGGGAAAAGATCCGGTCGAAAAAGATCTGATCCGCGCCGTGGAAAAGGCCGAGGATTTGGGATTGATCACGGGCGTTCGAGGGCGGGGCAGCGATCTTGCCCATTGCGCCCGCATCCCGGATTTGGCCCAAGCCGGCCTGGACCATCTTGACGTGTATTGTCTTTCCATCAATGAACAAATTCACAACGACCTTATCGGCAAAAACGATTACAAATTCGCCATCAAGGCATTACTCATGGCCCAGAAGCGGGAAGTATGCCCAGTGGCGTTCGCCATTGCCACGACCGATCCGGCCGAGCAATCCAGCGGCGCATTGCTGGCCGACGAACTGGTCCAGGCCGCCGCCATGGCCGAAGAGACCGCGGAGCGTTATCGCTTGCGTCTGTTATGGTATCCGCCCGTGCGCTACAATCCGGAACTGCCGCTTGGCGACCAGATATGCACCGCTCCGCGCACGAGCGGCGACAGCGCGATCCGCGTCGATCCGGACGGTTACGTGATTCCCGCCCGGGGACCGTACCAGTCGCCGGGCAATATCGTCAAAGAATCCTGGAAAACGATTGCCAAACGCGCCGTGTATATGGATTATCGGCGGCGGTTAGAGGCCGATACACATTGTCCCACCTGCCCGGGCCTGGCGATCTGCGCGGCCGACTGTCCGCGCAATCCACAAGGTTGGGCCGATGCGGAAAAAAAGAAAGGATGAAGGATGAGGGATGAAGGATGAATTCAGAATGATGAATGATGAATTATGAATTATGAATACACGAACTAAAATGCTTACCGTTTCTCACTGCCCACTGCCCACTGTCCACCGCCCACTTTCTTTTTGCGGCAATTTGCAATTTGCAATTTGCAATTACCAATTTGCAATAAGATTATTGTTTTTGGGCATGATTTTGCCGTGTGTAATTGCGTCGTTTGCGCCGGCTCAGGACTATTCTTTTTCCGTGCCGAAACTTCAGATGTACTCGACCGTTCAGCCCGACGGTTCGCTGAAAATCGATTACACCATCGAATTTCACAACAATCCCGGGGCGCATATCATTGACGTGGTCGATATCGGCACGCCGCACGCCGGTTATCAGTTGGGGGAAATCCAGGCATGGATCGACGACCGGCCCCTGCGAGACATACGTCCTTCGACTGAGATTTCCACGGGTTTCGAGGTGCACTTGGACAACGGCGCTATAATGCCCGGCAGAACCGGCACGCTGCGTGTAGTGTTCACGATGCCTAAAATGGTTTACCAGGATACGACGCGCAAAGATTACGCCTCGCTGCGCATTACGCCCACGTGGTTCGGCGAACGATATGTAACGGGAAATACCTACATTCAAGTGGCTATCCAGTTGCCCAAGGGCATCAAGCCGGATCAGGTGCTGCACCAAGGGCTGCCGTTTAATCAAAAGGCCCTGACCAAGGAAGGGGTGTGGGTTTATTGGGGCTTTCCCACCGAGCGTCTTACCGGTCGTCATGACGTGGCCGTATCTTTCCCAAAGGGCAATATCCCGGTCATTAAACAAAATGCCTTTGATTTATTATTAAAATGGTTTAGTGAGTCGCGCCAAGCCCGAATAACTTGCGGAGTGATATTCCTGGTGCTGTTTGCCATCGTATTTTTCCGTTTTAGCGGAGGCACCGGCTTTTCGGTGTTCTTCATTCTTTCTGGATTGGCGTGCATCGGTTTTTATTTCAGTCCGGGCTGGCATTTGATATCGCTGCCGGCAGTGGTGGTGTTGATCGGCCTTAACGAATGGCTGCTGGGCAAACGGAAGATGCACTACATGCCGCCCATCGCACAGGTCGAAGGCGGCGGGATCAAACGCGGGCTGACCGCCCCCGAGGCCGCCGTGCTCTTGGAACTGCCCGTGGCCAAAGTGCTCGCCCTGGTGATATTCGGCATGTTGAAAAAGGGCGTATTGCGCCAATTAAGTGCGGATCCGTTAGCCGTGTCAGTTGACGATGAATTTCAACTCAAATCCGATTCACTCTTGTCCGACGAACAGCAGCGCACCCAGTTTTATCGCGATGTCGGGCAGAAAAAGGGCGTTGTCGTCCATGCCTATGAGCAGCCGTTTCTGTTCCTCTTGCAAAAAAATCCGGGCAAAGCAGTAAAGGACATCGATTTCGGCGTGCCAATGCGACAACTTATCGCCGTGGCTGCCGGGCGAATGGCCGGATTCAACCTCCGCGATACCCAGGATTATTATCGCTCTATTATAAAGCAGGCAACCCAACAGGCGGCGGCCATCGGCGACATTTCCCAACGCCAAGAAACGGTCGACCGGAATTTCGAATGGATTCTTATGGACGACCACTATCCCACGGTATTCTACGGCTGGCCGTATCAGCCGATGTGGACGCGCGGCGGCCCGATGTCGATTCCCGGCTCGCCCGCCGTGCCAGATTTGTCATCCGGCATCCCGGGCCAGACCACCTTTAAAGACGTAGCCGCTTCGTTTTCCGGCTGGGCCGAAAACACGATGGGCAGTTTGGCCTCGGCCATCGGGCCCGGATCGCTCGCCACAGGCCAATCGGCCGGCGGATTTCTTGACCTTAGCGGCGCGGACCATGCCACCGGCGAGATATTTAAAGCCTTGGGCGATTCTGCTACCAGCGGAGGCGGGGGCGGCGGAGGTTTCGGCGGCGGGTGCGCATGTGCGGGCTGTGCCTGCGCCTGTGCCTGCGCCGGCGGCGGACGATAAGAAAAAGCAAGGGAAAAAGCGGGAAAAAGAGATGACAGCCGCTAAAATTACACGACAATTATGGGAGAGGCATGGGCTGAAGTGAAACTCTTCGTCGAATTGCCCAAAGCCAAGAAATTGCCAAAATTCAGTTTCCTGTTAGTGTCGGCGATGTATAATGTAAGTGAGGTTAAAACATGGTTTATCGAGGCCGCGTTGAAAACGGTGTTATTCGGCTTGAAGATAGGCAGATATTGCCTGAAGGGGCCGCGGTCGAAGTGCGATTCCTCTCAGAAAGCACTTCCGGGGATAAAGATAAAATACCCAGTCTGTATGAAGGGCTGAAAGATCTTGTCGGCAAGGCGGATGGATTGCCGCCGGATGCTTCCATCAACCTCGACCACTACCTTTATGGAGTGCCTAAACGGCCATGAAACCGCTGTTTGCCGACACGTCATTCTACGTGGCCTTACTAAATCCCCGCGACATCATGCACGTTAAAGCATTGCAGGTCGGAGATTATTTCCATCGCCCTGTCTTATTGACCGATTTTGTTCTTCTGGAGTTGGGCAATGTGCTATCCAGCGTGGGGCAGCGCAGTCTTTTCACAAAACTAACCGACCGCCTTCGCTCGGATCCGAACATTCGGATTGTGGCCGCCTCGCGCGATTTGCTGGATAAAGGATTAGGACTTTTCTCGCGTCGTGAAGATAAGGAATGGTCTCTGACGGATTGTACATCGTTCGTAATTATGCAGGAGGAAGAGTTGAAAGAGGCACTTACCACGGACCACCACTTCGAGCAGGCTGGATTCACAGTTCTTCTGCGATAATAATAGCGGCGGCTATGAGCAAATATGATCTTCCTTGTGCTAAACTTTTATATGAGCAGGCCGAGTGGCTCGCGCCGGCAAGGGCAAGGGTTTTGCGGAAAGTTGGCATCGGTCGGCGGCGGAAGGTTCTTGATCTGGCCTGCGGTTCTGGAGCGGTAACCGATGAGTTGCTCCGCCGCTCCGGCGGCGAGGTTACGGCCCTCGATTGTCGCCAAAACGCTTTGTCCAACGATCCCCGGCCCTTTGCCGGCGCCGGCCGAGTTTGCGGCGACGTGCTCCACCTGCCATTTGCCGACGGCGCTTTCGATTTGGTATTCTGCCAGTTCACTTTCCTTTGGATAAACGCTTGTTCCGCAGTCAAGGAAATCCATAGAGTGTTGCAGCCCAAAGGCGTGCTGGTGGCTATCGAGCCGGACTATGGCGGCATGATGG
>JBEKGL010000465.1:0-3685 GCA_050012815.1 Thermoguttaceae bacterium | reverse complement strand
CAGCCGCCAAAAGCTCCCGAACCACCCAAACCGCATGTCGTCATCAAGCTGGACACAAAACTTCTAGATGCCATCGTCGGCCAGTACGACTTTGCGCCAAGTGACGCGTTACCCTACGGGGCGAAAATGACGATCTGGCGAGAAGGAGATCAGTGGGTCCAGCTAGCTTGGGGCGCCAGCGCCATCCAAGGCGCTCAGAATCTTTATCCCGAGACGGAAACAAATTTCTTTGTAAAGAGCAATGGTGCGGAATTGACCTTCATTAAGAATGACAAAGGAGAAGTAACGGCTGTCATCCTCCATAAAGCGGTAGTTCCAGATTGCGAGGGAAAGAAAGTTAAATGATCACTACCGTCCGAGTCGTTTGTTTCACGATATTGTTATCGGCGTTTCCCTTTCGCACTGGGGCGGAGGATTTCACCAATGCCATCCACGCGTATCTGCAACAGCGCATCGAGGATGAAAAGGTAAACGGCGGCATTGTGGTCGGCATCGTGGACGAGCATGGCAGCAGCGTTATCAGTTACGGAAAATTGGATAACGACACCAACCAGGAAGTCAATGGCGACACGGTGTTCGGTCTCCATTCTACGACGGGCACATTTACCAGGCTGTTGCTTCAAGACATGGTTGAACGCGGGGAAATGAAGCTGGATGATCCCGTGGCAAAGTATTTACCAAAGTCGGTCAAAATGCCGACCCGCAACGGCAAGGAAATCACTTTGCGTCACCTGGCGGCGGAAACATCCGGGCTTCCAAGACGCTTCTATGGCAACCTTGACCCCAAACGTGCGGATAATCCCCTTGCTAATTATACCGTCGAGAAGATGTATGTCTTCCTGTCCGGGTACCAGTTGACCTGTGATCCGGGTACGAAGTTTGCACATGGCAGCGTGGGCATGGGATTACTTGGTCAAGCCATGGCACTGAAAGCCGGAACGGATTTCGAATCGCTCATGGTGGATCGGATTTGCCGGCCATTGAAGATGGATAGCACCCGGTTCACGCTGACGCCCGAACTGAAATGCCGGCTCGCCACCGAACACAATCAACTCGGCTACGCGAGACCGAGTATGGATTGGGGAGCTCTGGAGCCCCTTGCCGGGCTGTACTCGACGGCCAATGACCTGCTGAAATTCGTATCGGCCTTCGATCTGACGCCGTTTAGTCTGACACCGCTCATGGAAAAAAGCCTGGGTGACGGCGGTCAGAGTGCAGCAGACGCCGAACGGAGTCTGACTGCTCCGCAGCCAAGGATACTCGTCTATTTTGGCGGGGGCGGATTCGGCTGCAGCTCGTTCGCCTGTTTCGACAAGACGCTGCGTCGCGGCGTGGTGGTCTTGTCCACTTCAGACGACATCGATGGCAACCTGGGCATCTTTTTACTCGGAAGCGAATGGCAATCGGACAGACGGCCAAAGGAGACAAAAATCAGCAGCCAGGTTTATGGTTCGTATGTAGGACAATACCAACGTTCACCTGATTCCGCGCAGCGAATGCTCATGATGCGGCAGTTTTTTCTAAACGCGCCCAAAGCGGTCATTTATATCCCGGCGGGCTTCTGCCTCGCCGTGGTGGTGGTCCTCCTCTGGCGCGCCGGCAGTTTCCGCAAGCGATGCATTATCCTGGGCTGCGCGTTCCTGGTCAGTGGTGTTTTGGCGACGCTCTTTGCGCTGGTGTTGAGTCACGTGGTTTGCACGCGTTTCGCGAGTTCCCAATCCGGCATCGGTATTCGCCATGAAGGGGATCGGCTCTTTGCCCAAGCCACAGGACCAAAATCATGGCCTGTTGATCCATTGTTGCCGCCTGGCGCTGGTGAATTATTGCCGGAATCGGAAACCCGTTTTTTTGAAAGGCTAAGCGGCACACCCATGACCTTTTCCCGGGATGATCGGGGCAAGGTGACCGGCTTGACGATGGACTACCAAGGCAATACGTTTTCTTATGAAAAAATCTCCGACGAGCTGCCAAAACTTCCCGAAGCACCAAAACCGCGTGTCGCCGTCAAGCTGGACACAAAACTCCTTGATGCCATCGTCGGCCAGTACGAATTTCCGCCGAAAGCCCCGTCTTCCACTGTAGGGAAAGTGACGATCTGGCGAGAAGGAGATCAGTTGATCGGACAAGTCTGGGACGAGAATGTCATGCAAGGTATATTCGATATTTATCCCGAATCGGAAACGAATTTCTTCCTCAAGCTCGATGGCGCGCAATTGACCTTCATCAAGAACGACAAAGGAGAAGTAACGGCTGTCATCCACCATTCATCTCAAGCGGGGGTTCCGGATGGCGTGGGAAAGAAAGTTAAAAATTCATCTGAATGATTTTGGCCGCCGGCAAGCGCGTGAACAAATCCCTCTGATTTTTGAAGAGTTCATGCCGCCATAATTTCAGGGAAAAAAGGGGACGCAGTTTTTTTTCTCTCTCTCGGTGAATTGCGGACACTTCATTGCCCGCTTATGAACATAGAAGCGACACGAGAACCAGAAGAAAATACAACAAACACGTCAGGGCGCTGATCGCCAGGCCGATGATTGCGTATACCTTCAACTTGTCCAGGACGACCGCCACGATATTGGTCACCAGGGCCAGCCGAGGCGCCACAAGCAAGAGCATCTTTCCAAGAAATGCAATGGGAGACCGTCATCCCGGGCGCATAAAAGTCATCACAAACGCCCGCCCAGATACTGCGGAAAATAAACTCCTTCCCCTGTTTCATCCCGCACGTTATGTAGTGCCAAAACGATCGGCGATTCTTGCCGCCTAGCGCAGCAACACGGGCGAATAAGGACTACACGCACCGGCTAATCAATTTTTTGTGATGTATTGGGCAGATTCTGGTAAACTTTAGGTGGAGACTTCGATGGCTCCACTATGGGAGTCTTGGGCTGGTTCAGATGTATCAAATCATTATTTTGTGATGTATTGGGCAGATTCTGGTAAACTCTCGGTGGCAACTTCGATGGCTCCACTATGGGAGTCTTGGGCTGGTTCGGACGTATCAAAGACTCATTGGTCAATATGATGCCGACGGTTGCGTTGCCTTGCGTAAGGTTGGCCTTCCCCTGGTTTGCCCGATAACCTTGTTTGCTTACTACTACATCATAAATGGATTCAGGCAGACTTGAATTGAAATTACCTCCTGAATCGGTCTGCCCGCCGGATAGTTGTTGGCCGTTACGAAGGATTGCGATTATCGCACCCGGGATCGGCTTACGGTTCGTATCCGAGACTTGCACGTGCAGCATTGCTTTGGCGGGTAAAGTGTTTATTTTTTTAAGAACAAATTCGGCGTGGTTTTCGCCGCCATCTCTGATCGTCACGTTGATGGTCTGCGGGCTGAATCCTTCCATGCGGGCCATGGCCTCATAATTGCCCGCGCCGATGACCTTCAGATGAACCTTGCCTTGCGCGTTGGTTATACCCTGCACGGCCCGGGCTGTTGTATCGCCTTGTTTGCGGAGCAGAACAGCGGCCCCGGCCAGCGGACGCCTTGCGACCCTATCTTCGCTGGTCTGGCCGAATACCATGCCGTCAAAACTCAACTCTCGAGTCACCTGCGTCACCGGCTTGCTCAAGACAAACTCGCCGCGGTTGGGGCCTTTGTCGCTGATCGTTACATTGATTGTTTGCGGGTTATATCCTTGCATTTGGGCCGTGGCTTGATAAACGCCCGCGCTAACGC
>JBEKGL010000464.1:0-3713 GCA_050012815.1 Thermoguttaceae bacterium | reverse complement strand
GACATCGTTCTGAGCGCAGCGAAGAATCTTACGAGCTTTTAGCTATCAGCATTTAGTGTTCAGCCTATAACCGAAACAAAGATCATTCGCCACACTCGGCTCGACTGCGCTCGCCAAATCCAGTCAAGCCGAGATTGTCGAAATCGGGCTGACAATTCCGCATATTTCAAGAAATCATGCCTGTGCGGTGTAAGGTTTTTAGCGGGGGAACGACTATAATGGTATCAGTCGCAATATTCCACTGACGCGAATTACACGTAACGACCACTCCACAAGACCACAATAGGACAACTTCATGACGAACTGGGACGCCGTCGTGGCCAACGATGGTCCTCTGGTGTGGCGTACGCTGTGGCGATTGCTTGCCAATCGGGCGGACGTGGAAGAATGCTTTCAAGAGACCTTTTTGGCGGCGTTGAAGGTTTCCCGGCGTGAAACGGTGGAATGCTGGCCCGCGCTGTTGTGCAAGCTGGCCGCGGCGCGTGCTATGGATCGACTGCGGAAGCGGTATCGGCATCGCTTGAAGAACCGCGGCAATGTTTCAGTCGAGCGTCGGCCGGCAGCAGAAACCTCGACAAAGGCCGGCCCGTTGGATCAGGCCGTGGCCGCGGAATTGTCCGAGCGATTGCGCGAGGCGCTGTCGCAACTTCCCCGAAAACAGGCCGAAGTCTTTTATCTTCATGCCCTTTGCGGCTGGAGCCATCGTGAAGTCGGCCAACGGATAAACATGAGCGAAAATGCCGTCGGCGTGACCATGCACCGTGCCCGGCAGCGGCTCCAAGAATTGTTGGGCGACGGCCAATAACCCGTTTGTTTTTTATGTGTTGCGGTCGTTACGCAAAGGATGTTCCAATGAGCGAGCAATCGACTAACCCAATTGAGAATGAAAAATCGATCAATACGCTTCAGCGGGCCATTGCGTCGATGCAAGAAGAAACGGTCCCGGACGGTCCGCCGCCTGAACTAGTAAGCGCCACGTTGAATTCACTCTGGTATCCGTTCCGTTCGCCTGAAGTGAGAGACATTTGCCGTCACATGACGGCCGATGAATTCCGTAGATTAAAGGCCCAAGGCAAGATCCTGCCCTTTGTTGGCGGCATCGTTCTTTATCTTGTTTTGTGGATGCTGATGACGAAGTGCGAGTCTTGGATATCTTTCTATCTCCCACGCAATTGGTCTCTCGGTATTTCCTTTTTAATTTTGATTCCATTTGCATTTTTGATCGGCTGGATATTGTTCGGCCGCTACCGCAAGAAACAAATCAAAATGTTGTGCGAAACGGAGTATGCAACGCAAAAGGGATTCACTCCAGAAAATCTGCCGCTCTACTTGAGTTTTGCAAAATACAAAGAACTTTATGTTTTCTCCATTGGACTTTTTGTATTTGTGATCGCGTCTTTCGCATTGTTTTTTGGATGGATGATGCCAAGCTCAGGCGATTTTGCCTCGCATCGGATTATGAATCAAATGGCAAGCGTGTATGCCAATTGCAAGTCGTATCGCGACTCGGGAGTGGTGGCAACCCGATATATTTATGGAAAAGATGATGATCGAAATTTCACGACAGAAAGACCGTTTACGACCGCCTTTGTGCGTTCCGATCGCTTGCGGTTCGAGTTTTGGGAAAAAGACGGCGACAAGCAAAAAAATCGCCGTATTATTTGGTGCGACAGAATGGACGCAAAATCCTGGTGGAAATTCTGGGCCAAAGGCGATAACGTTATGGTTTGGTGGTATGCGAAACCGGAGGTCGAGAAACAGGAATCTCTTGAATTGGCATTGTGTGTTGCAAACACCATATCCGGAGAGGATATTCCACAGCTTTTGTTGCCCAGCGAAGTCTGGTTTCAAAATCTTATGATAATTCAGAAAACAAAACATATCGAAGATGGCACGCTCGACGGCCTGCAATGCTATCGAGTTGAAGGCCTCCGTGGCGATGGGCACATCACTCTTTGGATCGATAAAAATTCATATCTCCTGAGGCGAGTTGACAAACAATATAATGTCAATCCAACAGACGGAAAGAGTTTTCGCGTCGAGGAGACGACGACCTACGATCCGATCATCAATCGGAAATTCCCCGATAAATTACTCGAATTCGATCCGCCCATTCCGAAATGACGTTAAACGACGGATAATCGGTGCCGGCCTGCGCGAAATGTCGCATAACAGGGTAGGGGTCACATCAGCCCACTGTCTATCGCCCATCGTCCGCTGATTTCACTCCTTCACTTTAATCTCGATCTTTTTCGCCGCGGCTGCGGGGGTCTTTTGCAGCGTTAGCGTCAATACGCCATTGGCATATTGGGCGTCGACGTGCTCCGAATCGACTCCCTCGGGCAGCGGAATCACGCGGCGGAACGATCCGTATCGGGCTTCGTTGTGATAGAAGCCTTTATCCTTTTTCTCGGTCGATTCCTTTTTTTCGCCGCTTACGACAAGTTGATTGCCGGTTACCGTGACATCCAATTCCTTGGGATCGATGCCCGGTATTTCCGCACGAACCGTTACTTCCTTGTCCATCTCGGCCACGTCAACGGCGGGCCACCATTTTTCTCCGCCCATGAATGCCGGCCAATCGAGCATCCCGAACGGCTCACGGACAAATGAATCGAATAGCCGATCCATCTCATTGCGCAACGTAGACAGCGGCGTCGATTCCGACGGTGCGCCGCCGTGCAGTTTGTTTCTCCAAGGTATAAGACTCATGATACGTTCCTCCTTAAAGGTTATCAGTTTTCAGTTATCGGTTTTCAGTTAGCACCAAGCTATCGGCGTTCAGCAGTCAGCTCCACTCCACAAGTCCTGTCCGCAGTCCGCTAAATTATATCCTTTTATTTCGTGTTGACGCTAATTTTTCGTGGTTTGATCGATTCGGCCTTGGGCAAATACAGGGTCAGTACGCCGTCGGCATACTCGGCCTTGATTCTGCCGGCGTCGATCGCCTCGCTCACATGGAAGGTGCGATCATAGTCGCCCACACCATATATCCACGCTCCAGATAGTGCCGATCCTCGTCTTCCTGGATTACATCGGGACGCTCAATCTTGATTGTCAATTCATCGCCTGCCGTCGAGAGGTCAATTTGTTCGCTCTTTACACTGGGCACTTCCATTTCCATCTATTCGAGAAGACAATAGTTGCAAAGGCCGTGCCGAAAATGCAACAGATAGACATTAGATGTTGTCAAATAAGAAGTTACGACCAAAAAACGTTCCAAAATTCTAATCTTTCCGCCTGTCAGATTGGCAGACGTTCAAAGAGGTCTTTTTTAACAAGCCAAGCCAGATCACTTCGATCTTGTTTTGCTAATCTCTTTCACGTCAATAACTTAAAGTAATTTTCTCTATCCCCGGGGGGCCGGTTGTGGACTCGGTGGCTGATAGCTATATTAAACAGTTCGGATTGTTTTAGGGCCGGGTGATTGGCTATTGTAATCAGAACTAGTATTAGGGGTTAAAAAACGCGGAGACATGCCGGTTCTTGCTTTTGTACCCGATGTAGCCCCGGGTGCGGGCGAACACTAAAACTATCGCTGCGTTCCGCTGACTAGTTTACCATCACATATTAAAACTCACATGCGTTTTACGCTCATCGATCGGATTATCGAAATCGAACCCGATGTAAGAATCACGGCAGTTAAAACCTTAACCATGGCGGAAGAGTATTTAGCCGACCACTTCCCTCACTTTCCCGTGATGCCCGGCGTA
>JBEKGL010000463.1:0-3717 GCA_050012815.1 Thermoguttaceae bacterium | reverse complement strand
TCGTCATCGGCGGCCAGGATTGGAACGAACGTGTGGCAAAGAGCAAATTCAAGAATATGCCCAAGTTCGGCAAGGCGTCGAAAGGCTACATCGATCTTCAGAACCACGGCGACGAAGTGTCGTTCCGCAGTATTAAGATTCGCCCTTTGCCGGAGAAATGAGGGCTACCCGATCGGTTTTGCCGGAACAAATGCCGCTTATCGTTCATCCTTGATTTTTGGAATCGTGAGCACAAACGAGGTTCCATCAGGTTCTCGGCTGGTGAACTCGACCTTGCCGCCGAGGTATTGCTCGCCTAAAAGTTTTATGCTGTAAGTGCCGATCCCTCTGCCCGTTTGGGCTTTGGTGCTGAAAGACCGCTGGAAAATCTGGAGTTGCACGTGGGCGGACATTACCTCTCGATTATGAACGGTAAAGGCCACTGATTGGCCGCGCTCCGAGCAATTCAGCGTAACGGTTTGCCCCGGGGCCGTGGCCTCCAATCCGTTTTTCAACATATTGCTCAGCACGCGGCGCAGCAAGCGGCGATCGGTTTGGATAGTTCCGTCCCAAACGCTGCAAAGCTCGACTTTCCGCCCGTCCGCCTCGGGATTTTTCAGGTACTTCAAGCGCAAGTCGTCGAGAAACTGAACAATGGCCACAGGCTCTACCCAGAGTTTCAGATCGCCCGACTCGGCGGCCAACAAATCGCGTTGGGCGTTGATCTCGTCGATCAACTCGTCGCTTAGGAATTTCAGCAGTTTTCGGGCGTCCTCGACCGATTTTTGGTCTTTCGTCAGAGAGTGCGTATAGGCCGAGATGCAAAACGCCGTGTTTAGAACATCGTGGAAGAAGACCCGCTGCAAGACGTCCAGCCTTTTTGCATGGCTGATATCTCCCATGGCCGCAACCAGGAACTGCTCGCCTTCCACGGTTATGGGAGTGGCGGTGACCTTTAAATCCAAATGACTAACGCCCGATGCGCCCGCGACCCGGATACGACATTCGCGCACGACTTGGGCGTTCCGTTCCTGACTCTCCAGGATGGCGTTGACAGCCCCGCAGGTAATGCAGTGTTGATTGGTTCCGCAGCCGTCTGGGGCGTCTTTTGCCCGGATGCAACCCAGGGCCTCCCCGGGGCGTTTTTCCAGGATATCGTCAATGGCACAGTTGAGTATTCCCAAAACGGCCTGATTAGCGGACACGATCTGCCGGTTGGAGTTTAAGATCAGGACCATGCCGGGCATGGCGTTGAGGACCTCGCGCAATAACGGGTTTTCCTCAACCGCGGCGACTTTTCGACGAAACTCAAGCGAACTGTCCCGCTCGGCCGGGGCAAAATATGTCTTTCCCCGCCGAGAAGGCGGAATTCTGTCGTTCATATCTCCCCTCAATGTGAACTGCCATGGCTTTTTTATGTGGAGACGGCGGGAATCGAACCGCTTTCCACAACTCCCAATCTTATCACATCTTGCGAAAAGCCGGCTACCCCCTGTGGCGCAGAATCCGGCGCACTTGGCGCACAATTCGACGATTTTCCCCCTGACTTGGAAACAGTTATAAACACATGGCCGAAGCTGCCCGAGAAAACACGCTAAGAGATTATCGCTTTCTACTGTCAATGCTGCGACTCTATTGAAAAAAAGCTTTTCCAAACGCAGGAGAAACCAGTATGTATCGCTGATGAAAATGGTTTCTCACGTCTTAACAAACATCCATGTACTCGCGTCGGTCGGCAACACCCTCGATTTCAAGGCGACAAACCGGTTTCGCAATCCAATTTATTGTATGACATCATTTCAATTGGAAAAATAAAACCCTCGCAATTTCTGAGAATTGCGAGGGCTTGCGATACTGTGCAAGTATCCAGTGGAGGCGGCGGGGATCGAACCCGCGTCCCGCGACATTTCCATGCTGGTTTCTACGTGCGTAGCCGGATGATTTAAGCCTTCGCCGTTATAATCCCCAACCGACGGGGTGTTTAAACGGCTAGCCGGGCACTTTTTTAATCCTGGGCGTACCCAACGTTGACCCAAGACGATCCGGAATTTGTGACCAGCAGTCGGACCTCTCCGGCGGAGGCCCTCAGCCGGGGTTGCCTTTTATTAGGCAGCCATTGCGAGTTTAGACTCAGCAATTAATAATTTGGTCGGCTTTTAACGTGGCCTGCTGACCAACCACGGCACGCCGCCCGCACTTCAACCTGTCCGGTCGAATCCAATTCGCCCCCATATTAAAGGGTGCAGGGGTCGGGGGTCAGGGTTCAGGACTCACTCTTGAACCTTACCAGCGACCCTTTAATGATATTATAAGCATAAACACCCTGATTAAAAGAGGATGTCACTGATATTTACGTATCAAATGAGAAGGAAGACATTATTTACCTCATTCGTAACTATTTAGCGAATTGCGGCGAAAAAGTCGTAATAGCACCATTTTTCATCACGAAAGCACGAAAAGTCGAAAACACGAAATAATTCTCACAAAAAATACTTCTTTTCGTTCTTTCGTTCTTTCAATTTTTCGTGATTAAAAAAACAAATTAATGTCCCGTATTGCAAGCGGCTAAAATGTTGCCTACGCTCTAGTTCTAATTCGCGAAAATGGCCGGAAGCGGATTTTTCATAAGGCGGAAGAAATTATCATGATAATCCTTTTTCATCTCCAGAATGATCTTTTGGCCACTTTTGTCGAATTAGTTCTTTGCAGTTGTATTCACAGCATCCAGTATCCCTATTAAGCTCGCACGTCCCTACCAAAACGAATTCGTTGTCATTCCGTAGAAAATCCAAATAAGTGGCCATTGAATCGCCATCCCCAGGCACCATAGGGATGACTACGAGGTAGAGATCCTTATTCATCCTGACGAGGACACCCATTCCAAACGGCTTGCCGCTGGGTCCGTGAAAAACATGTATCTTATTATCTTCGATTGTTCCTTTTAGGTTGTCTGCTCGACAAACCGGCGCGACCATATTGATAAACTCTCGGAAGTATATCTCGGCTGCTTGTTTTGCCTCCTTCATAGGTTTCCCTTGATTTTGGATATAGAACGTCCCGA
Source organism: Thermoguttaceae bacterium (assembly GCA_050012815.1). Taxonomy (GTDB): domain Bacteria; phylum Planctomycetota; class Planctomycetia; order Pirellulales; family Thermoguttaceae; genus JBEKIK01. The sequence continues at coordinate 677 of JBEKGL010000463.1, read as the reverse complement.
GAATCTGATGGCCCACATACTCCCCAGCTGCTGACAACGCGTAGCGATACCCCAGAGCATAGAACATCGACAGATGGGCAGCCTTGATGAGTGATGCAAGGGCGAAATGCCGGAAATTGCTGTCTGACTTAAGCGCCCAATTCTGGTTTAAAGTCTTCATAGCGTCGTTTTTGCTCAGTTTGGCCACGACGTTAGTCATGGCATTTCCATTCGTACCTTTGATCTGTATACTCGTATGGTCAGGCGACACGTGTCCCCTATTTTGATAATAGTCGACCTTATCGCCATCAATGGTCAACTGGCCACCAACTTTCTTATACAGGTTCAGGTCGGAGAGGACTTCGCCGAAAGACATGCCCTTACATTTAAGAAAGGCCTGAAAGTCGGCTTCAGCGACGGCACCATAGAAGTTGTCAACATCTTTCCGCTGAACAATACAGGTGTCCGAAAATGCTTCGTTTACAACATGCCCCATACAGAGTTCGGTGTCCTCATCAGTCCAAAGAATTGGGCAAAAGAAGTGCTTAAAGGGCTTCCCTGTTTCGTGATCATAATCATCTCGCAACTGAGCAAGAATCTTTTCGTCTTTATCTATCCTATCCATAACACATTCCATTTTCGCATTCTTTCAAAAATTTCCGTAATTTATGTACCCCGTACCTGAGACTGATACCAAA
>JBEKGL010000462.1:0-3742 GCA_050012815.1 Thermoguttaceae bacterium | reverse complement strand
ATGGCAGGTAATAATTAAATGTCTTGATGAAAAGAGTATTTCACCCCCCCAAATTGTGGCGCAAAAACTAATCGTAGGCAAGAGGGGGAAGAGCCAGAAGAATTACTACTTTGGTCGGTCACGAAGTTCTTTTTTTTCTTCAAGTGTTTTTTAACCAAGAGTCGCTTGTTTGCGGAAAAAAACCTCCCAAAATGTGTGTATTCTTGGCCGTAATGGCATTTTCGATGCTGTATCCGCATATATCTTGCGTAAACGAGCCGATAAATGCTATAATAGACTTGACATGAGGAGAATAACCATGCTCATCGAATTTCGGGTTGAAAACCATCGTTCCCTGCGAGACGAGCAAGTATTGACTATGGAGGCCGGCCGCGTTGGCGACGAAGCCGACACACGACCGCGAAAAATTCCCGGCCATTCAGAGAGTCTGTTGACAGTCGCCGGTCTTTACGGCGCGAACGCCAGCGGAAAAAGTAACGTCCTGGCCGCTCTGGCTTTTATGCGTGAGGCGGTTATCGAATCGCATCGGTCTTGGGAACCAAACGAGGAAATACCCCGCGACCCGTTCGCTTGGGGATCAAAGAAATCAGAACCCTCTTTGTTCGAGGCGACATTTATCCTCGATAGCGTTCGTTATCAATACGGTTTTTTGGCATCGGATAATTATTTTTTGGAAGAGTGGCTTTACGCTTGGCCGAATGGAAAAAAACAAGTTTGGTACGAGCGAGATAATAATACATTCAAATTCGGAGAAAACCTAAAAGGTGAAAACAAGCTCATCGAGAGTGTTACTCGCCCGAATGCCTTGTTTCTTTCGGCCGCCGTGCAGCATAATCACCCGCAGCTTGAACGGATTTACTCTTGGTTTCGCGCCATCCAACCTATCAACTTATTGGTTGATTGGCATTCTTATAGAGATGAATCACATGATGTTTCACTAGATCGTCTATATGACGCCGCTATTCAGGACGAAAGTCGGCAAACACAACTTTCCGATGAAAATACTATAGAATCGGTTAACGAGCGTTTTCGCAATTTCTTGAGAAGAGCAGATATTGGAATCGTGGATTTGCGCGTAGAAAAAGATGAATCGGGTGATTTGTATCGTTATTTGCGGGTTCCATCATACTCATATTATTTAAAACATCAAAGCAACTTTGATGATGCTTGGTTGCCTCTAAGAAAAGAATCTCACGGAACGCGAATGCTATTTAGCATTGCTGTCCCAATCTTGGAATGTCTTGAAAAAGGCGGCGTTCTTCTGGTTGATGAACTAGAACGCAGTTTGCATCCTTCGATTGCCCGGCAAATTATTTACCAGTTTAATGACCAGAAAGCCAATCCGAAAAATGCGCAAATTATTTTCACCACGCACGACACGAATCTTCTGGGCACGACAGTCGGCGAACCTGCGCTTCGACGAGATCAAGTATGGCTGACTGAAAAAGATGCCGAGGGCGCGACGGTGCTTTATCCGTTGACCGACTACAAGCCTCGAAAGGCTGAAAATCTCGAACGCGGTTATCTCCAAGGCCGCTACGGCGCGATTCCGTTTCTCGGCGATTTCTTAGTGGCGGAGGAGTAAAACCAATATGTCCAACGCCCGCGATCGTCAGCGCAGAAAAGGACGCAAACCGCCATTTCGTGATCCCAAACCGTGCATTTTAATTGTCTCCGAAGGAGATGTTACCGAACCAGAATATTTTTGGGGATTTGTGAAGGATTGTCGGAATCCAAGGGTTGACATTAGAGTCGCTGATGAACATGGCGTTCCTAAAACTCTTGTGGGAGTTGCAAAAAAGTATAAGCGAGAAGCAGAGGAAAAAGCATCGCGAGAGGAAGATGAGAATCTCGCCTATGATTCCGTTTGGTGTGTGTTCGACATTGATGATCATGCCCATGTCGGCGAAGCCAAGGAAATGGCGCGTGACAACGGCATCGAATTGGCAATCTCGAACCCGTGTTTTGAGTTGTGGCTGCTCCTGCATTTTCGAGATAATCCGGGAATGCAACACAGGGATAAAATCGAGAAGAATCTGAAAGATTATGTGCCCAAGTACGACAAACACGTTGATTACGCGACTTATTCGGAAGGATACCCGCAAGCGGTGACACGAGCAAATAAAATGGATCAAGACGCCGAGAATGCTCATGAGCCTCATCGTAATCCAACGACGGGGGTTTACAAACTCACGAAACTCATCCTTGGATAATCTCTATATCTCTATTCCGCAAGCTTTCAGCCGCCGTTTGCGTTGGGCGGTGAATTTCCACCAGGGTTTTGCCGGCCCGCCGTCCATGAATTGAACCGCCGAAATAAATACATCCAAAACGCACACATCATAGCGCTTTCCGCTGAGTCGGCACAACTCTTGATACATTTGATACGCATCGCGTCCGCAAAGGTCCTGTGGAACATTCACGCCCAACCGGCGAAGAGTCCTGCCGATTTTTGGTCCGACATTCGGCAATTGCTCGAGCTTTGTGAGCGAATCCCGCTTGTTGAGATTGGCCGGCGATTTCCGGCTTTTTCGTAATCTTTTGGCCATAACATAATTCCTTGTCAAAATCCATAAGCAGGGATATGGTGTTCATTTAATTTCACTGACCATACTGATTTTATAAATTCAGTCAGGTTATTGCAAATTCCTTATCTTATTCAATCGTTAAAACTTTCCATCTGTAAAAATCCGCATATTCCGAATAGATCACTTTGCCGACACAATTGATAAAGCCCGAGTTTACACGCTATTTTACGTGCCGCAAGTTACATAGGCCGCCTCGGGCAGTTTCCTGAATCGGAAACAGATAAGGATTGTGCAAATGAGAGCAAAGTGGTTGGTTTTTGCATCCCTGATTGTGCTGACGCCCTGCCTTTGCCCGGCCCAACAGGCAAAGACGTCTAATGCGGTGGGGTTTAACAGAGATAACACCCAAGTCGTATCCGTATCCCATGGACTGATCGCCCCGTTGCCGATTGTAAGCATAGCGGAGCAAGGCCCTCAGCCATCCGGCGATCAGGCTTCGGCGGCAGGCATAACGTTGGCCGAGTTGGAGGAGATGGCCGTCAGGTGCAATCCCAGTCTGGCCCAAGCGGCGGCCCGAATTGAGGCTGCGCGCGGCCAGCACGTTCAAGTCGGCCTTTATCCCAATCCGGTCCTCGGATATCTGGCAGGCGAAATCAACGACGAGAAACGTGCCGGGCAGCAGGGCGGTTTTGTGGGCCCGGAAATAGTCACGGCCGGAAAACTGCGGTTGAACCGCGACGTCGCCGGCCAGGAAATTCGACAAGCCGAATTCACCTGGCAGGCGCAGCGGTTTCGCGTATTGACCGACGCGCGACACGGTTTTTACGACGCGATGGTCGCCGAGCGCGCAGTGGAACTTACCGAGCAACTGGTCCGCATCGGAGAGCAAGGCGTCAAGGCCGCCGAGGAATTGATGAAGGCCAAGGAAGTGGCCCGCGTTGACGTTTTACAGTCGCGGATCGAAGCTGATTCGGCCAAAATTCTCCTGGATAAGGCCCGAAACCGATACACGGCCGCTTGGCACAATCTGGCCACGGTAGTCGGAAATCCGGCTTTGAATCCGACGGGGTTGGCCGGAAATTTGCTGGACGAAATAATTCCGCTGACTTGGGAAGAGACCCTGAATCGGTTGTTGGCCGAAAGTCCACAGCTTGCCTGCGCACAGGCCGGTGTTGCCCGCGCCCAGGCCGTTTTGGACCGTGAGTGCGCCGGGC
>JBEKGL010000461.1:0-3756 GCA_050012815.1 Thermoguttaceae bacterium | reverse complement strand
GGACCGACCGTCGTCAACCCGGCGGTTGGATGTTCAACCTCTTGCCTTTCATGGAACAAATACAAACATACAAGATGCAATCGGGCCTGAGCACCACCGCACGGCAGAACGCCGCCGCCATAATGATTAGAACGCCTATTCCCACTCTGAACTGCCCCACCCGGCGACAAGCGGCGTTGCTGCCGCTGGTCGGCACAATATCCTCCTTCTACATAGCCGATAATTTAAAGTCCGCCACGGTGCCTGTTGGCGCGCGAAGCGACTACGCCGCCAACGGCGGTACCGTGCCTTTCGATCCAAATGGAAGCACAAATGGCTTTGCCTACTTGGGACCGGCTACTTTGGCGGAAGCCTTATCAGGCGGCACATTCGCATATACCGCCAATTATGCCAATGTCAAAGGCGTCATTTTTTGCGGAAGCATGATCAGTTTTATTGATATTCGCGGCGGCAGCAGCCATACGATCATGATCGGTGAAAAATACCTTAATGGGGATGATTATTTTTCAGGCGACGACAAAGGCGACAATGAGTGTCTGTATATAGGCGATAACCCGGATGTCACACGCTGGACCGGATCGGAATCCGCGACTCAGCCGCCCATGCGCGACCGCAGGGGTTACCAAAACTTTAATTATTTCGGCAGCGCGCACCCGGCATCGGTAAATTGTGTCATGTGCGATGGCGCGGTTCATTCAATCTTATATGAAGTCGAAGGCCTGGTTTTCAGCCGATTGGGCGATCGCAAAAGCAGTAAACTGGGAGTCGACAACAGCGCCTATTGAGCGATTAATCCGCATTCCACACCAGAGTGTGCCATTGTTTTGGAACGTACCGGTCTGGTGAAAAATGCAGATTAACCCCCAACAGATTACGCCCCCATTATCGTACCCCCTATTATAAGTATTATTCTTACCCTTCTCAGGGAATCTACCCCAACGCGATTTTTCGGGTTTTCTAGATTTTACTAAAAGACGATTGCCAAAATGGCAAAAACCTGCAATAATGCGCCAGACTAGATCGAATATTATAAAAGTGCGCAGCAAAGCTAAAAAACAACTCCTTTTGTCTTAGACAACGGATTTTTTCGTTCATACATAATTTATTTTGGGGTGCGGTGTTATTCAAGCCGTGCTCTAAAGGAGCAACTGCCATGCTTATGTTTAAACAGCGAAACTGTAATGGCTCCCGAAAAACCCGCGGGTTTACCCTGGTCGAACTCTTGGTGGTCATCGCCATTATTGGAATTTTGATCGCCTTGTTGCTTCCCGCGATTCAAGCCGCCCGCGAGGCGGCACGCCGCATGCAATGCCGTAATAATCTGAAGCAACTCGGCATGGCTTGCATGACTCACTACGACCACCAGAAACACTATCCGTCGGGCGGCTGGGGTTGGGGTTGGGTCGGCGATCCCAATTGCGGTTACAGCGGAAGTCAGCCCGGCGGCTGGATCTATAATATTCTCCCCGGCCTGGAACTGATAGGTCTGCACGATGGGGGTAAAGGCCAACCTTCGATGAGCGCGGGCCAGAAGAACGCCGGCCTTCAACAGATTAAAACACCATTAACGACTATGACCTGTCCATCAGCATTTACGGTGCAACTATTTAAGGCCACGGCATGGGGTTACCAAAACGCCACAGATCCCGGTGGTGCTAACTGGTTCGTTGCCCGCGGCAATTATGCCGGCTGTTGCGGTTCGGTGACTTACAGTGAAGCAACTGCTGGTCCCGGCGCAAATCCGCCGGGCACTTTTGCCTGGCCCGCTGTTAATGATCCTAATAGTGGAGTTTATATGAATGGCATTATTTTTCAACGTTCCGCGATCCAGCAAAAAGACATTACCCGCGGCGCTGCGCATACCATCATAATTGGAGAAAGATATTTTAATCCGGACAGTATAAATACCGGAGCCGGCCTTGCCGATAACGAATGTATGTATGTCGGACAAGATAATGATGTTACACGAACTACATCCGAAGTGCCTCGCCACTGTCAAAAAGGCATTGATTCTGTTCTGTGGTTTGGCAGCGTCCATGCCTCCGCCTGTCATTTCGTCTCTGCCGACGGCGCGGTTCACGCAGTTAATTTTGATGTAGATCCCAGCGCCTTTAGATGCGCCGGCGCCCGTAGAATTACACCCGGTAAAGCCGACGCAGCAGGTTATTCTCCAGGCACTGCTCCAGGTGGTCTTACGCCGGTAACGAGCACACCAGTCTGGAGCGATTAATTTTGCCCGAGAGAAATAAATCCCATTTATTATTATTAAATTCTCCCTAGCCGGCAGGCCGCACCCGCCGGCTAGTTTTGTTTTTATAGCCTAACCCAAAACTCCCCTCTCCGGGCACCGACCGAAGGTTGGTCGGGAGAGGGCCAGGGTGAGGGCGATTTGCCGATGGTTATTGCATTTAAATTTTGTTTCCGGTACCGGAGTTAACAGTTTTTAGATAGCCTCAGTTTTTTGTTCGTAGTTTTCTTCCTACAGCCTATGTTCTATGCCGATTTGCACGTACATTCGAAATACTCCCTGGCCACAAGCCGCCAATGCGATCTGGAGCATCTGGCATTGTGGGCCGGCCGGAAAGGCATCGGCGTTTTAGGCACGGGCGATTTCACGCATCCCGCATGGTTCGAGGAAATTCGCGAAAAACTAGTCCCGGCCGAGCCGGGCTTGTATCGGCTGCGGCCCGGCATCGAGAAACAAGTCCGCCAATTGGCTCATTCATTTTTCATCTCTCATCCCTCTAAACCGGGCAATAAATTGCCCGGCCCTCTCCATTCATCCTTCATCCCTCATCCTTCATCCTTCTCCTCGCCTTGCTTCATGCTCCAGTCTTATGTAGGGTGTGTGAAACACACCAATGATCCGGGTGCGTTGCACGCACCCTACTTCATGCTCCAGGCGGAGATATCCACGGTCTACAAAAAAGACGGCCGGACTCGCAAGGTGCATCACCTGGTTTACGTGCCCGATTTCGCCCGCGCACGCCGCTTGATAAAAAAACTGGAGCGATTCGGCAAGCTCGACTCCGACGGACGCCCGACCCTGAGCATCGACTCCCGCAACCTGCTCGAAATCGTGCTCGCTTCGGGCGAAGACTGTTATCTTATTCCCGCACACATCTGGACGCCCTGGTTCGGCGTTTTAGGATCCAAGTCGGGCTTCGATTCGATAGAGGAGTGTTACGGCGATCTGACCGAACAGGTTTTCGCCGTGGAAACGGGCCTGTCGGCCGACCCGGCCACGAATTGGCTGCTTTCAAGCCTTGACCGCTATCGGTCGGTATCCAATTCCGATGCCCATTCGCCGGCAAAACTGGGTCGCGAAGCAACCGTTTTCAATACGAAAATGGATTATTTCAGCCTGTTTCGCGGCATTAAGACCGGCAAAGGCTTTTTAGGCACGGTGGAGTTTTTTCCCGAAGAGGGCCGATATCATCACGACGGTCATCGCAAGTGCGGCGTGTGTCTTACGCCCGAGGAGTCCCGCAAATACAAAGGAAAATGCCCGGTCTGCGGCAAACCGCTTACCCTCGGCGTGATGCACCGCGTCGGCAAGTTGGCCGACCGCTCTTACCCATCGCCGGATGCCACTGGCGTCTCGCCGGGGTTGTCTAAAAAAACCACGGGCAAGATGCCCTACCCGAATATCGCGCCGTTTCGCAGTTTGGTACCATTGGATGAGGTCTTGGCCGAGATTCACCAAGTCGGCCCGAAAAGTAAATTAATAACAAAAAAGTACGAAGAGTTGCTTGT
>JBEKGL010000460.1:0-3774 GCA_050012815.1 Thermoguttaceae bacterium | reverse complement strand
GCGATAATGCGGGGCTTCGGTGGTTTTTATCGCAAAAGGCCGATGTTGTGCGTGGCGCCAAAGCCTTTCAAAAACTTGTTCATATTCCCAGGCGGATATGCGCTCCTCTTCCACGCCGCGGCCCACCGGGACGAGAAAAAAAACCGACCACATGGCAATCGACTGGCCGGAGAGCAGCTCCGCAATTGTCTCGACTTGATGCACGTTGCGGCGGGTAATGGTGGTATTGATTTGGACCGTGAAATTCAACTCCCGGGCGTTTTGCAGCATTTCCAAGGTGCGTGCGAAGCTGCCTTCCCAGCCGCGGAAGGCATCGTGCGTTTGCGCATCCGCGCCGTCCAGGCTGATGCCCAGGCTGCGCACGCCGGCGTCGCGGGCCCGCTCGAACGCCTGGCGAGTTGCCAGCGGCGTGGCCGAAGGCGTAAGAGCAACCTGGATTCCCTGCCCAACCGCATGGCGGATCAGTTCGAAAAGGTCCTTGCGCTTAAGCGGGTCGCCGCCGGTCATCACAATGGTTGGAGGGAGCGGAAAACTCGCAACCTGCTCGATGAGGGCTTTGGCCTGATCGGTGCTTAATTCGCCGGGATCCGGGAGTTCCCGCGCCGACGCCCGGCAGTGCTTGCATACCAGGTCGCAGGCCAGTGTGACCTCGTAATAAAACATCAAAGGACCGCGTCCGAAATCGTCTTGGGTATAGTTCATGGAGGGCAAGTGAGCAGGGTTCAGGGTTCAGGGTTCAGGTTTAGTCCCGGAGTTTGCTCCGGGAGATTTTATTCCGTTCCTACGCCGGAGCGTGGGAACGAGATAATGTGGGAACGAGAAAGAATTCTTTTGATTGCGAAATCGCAAGCGGTTCAGCTTTTAATATGGATACAATCCTTTCAGTTTTGGCGTTACATTTGGCGTCGATGACAAGTCGGGCAGTTCATATTTTATAGTCACGCCCCGGTCTTTTACCTCGATGCCGCCGAGTTTGTTTTCCCAAAGCCATGTCCACTTGCGCAACTGGTCGCGGGGCATGAGAATCCGGTCCATGACTTTAGTTCGTTTTTCTTTTTGCCAGGCGCCGTAGTTCTGGGAGTATTGCCAGATTTCGTGGCGGATGGTGGCCGCACCGGGACTTTCGCCTTCGTAACTGGTGGGCTTGTCGCGGATGAGCATTACCAGCACGCGCACGGCCTTTTCGTCTCCGCCCAGGTAAAGCGGCACGACTTTATTTTCGTAATGCGGCGATTTTTTGATATCGTCGATTATGAAATCCCGGATTTCTTGTTCAACGGAGGAATCGGAGGGTAAAAACGGATCGAACTCCTTTACCGGGGCGTATTGAAAACCCTCGATCCGAACACGCTGCTTGGCCAGAACGATCAAGTCGTATTTTCCGGCCGGCAGGTTCTTGAACGACCATTTGCCGTCGCCTGTTTTCTCGGCCGTGGAGTCAACGGCCGGGGCGTCGATCTTGGCCTTTGGATCCGGCAAATTACGATGGTTGCCGTCTTGGTCCCAGCGTTGGATCGTCCCGACAAAGGTCACATTTTGCGAATTGCCCAACTCCACGATCAACTCGGCGGCAAAAGCCGGTAATGATAAGATTACACCGAGAAATATAAAAATTGCAAATTGCAAAATGCAAATTGCAAAATGCAAATTGCTAAAGCACGTCGAAACGCGACCACTGGTCGCAGCTTTACAAAACAAATTTGACATTACTATAACTCTCTCCACTCTCCACTCGCCCCTCTTTACGATTTTTCCAACTCCTCCAACTTTTTCCGCACTGTGGGGACCAACGGGCTTCCGGGATAGTCTTTCAAGATCGAGTGCAGCGTGGCCGCGGCACGATCTTCGCGTCCACGGCGCAGTTCGCAATCGGCGGCCAAAAAAAGGATCTGGTCGGTATATGCCGAATCGGGATTCACCGCCTGGAGCTGCTCGGCCTGGGCAATGGCCTGGGCGAATTTGCCCCGGGCGGCCCAATAGCGGGCGTAAAGCAGCGTCAAATATCCCTGGATTTTTTCGCTGGGATATTCGCGTTGCCAGGCTTGGAGTTCTTCGGCTGCCTGATCGAAGCGGTTGGACTTGATGAAATCTTCGGCCGAGCGGCTGTGGGCTCCTTTCCAGGCGGTGCTTTCGATGAACTTGCGTTGTATGCCCAGGGCTTGTTCGGCCGCTGTGTAGGCATCCCGGGCGGCCTTGCCGTTGCCCGCGGCGGCGTAATAATCGCCCCAAACCCGCTGGAAATCCGCGGTCTGGCGAGGGGATTTATTTTTGTCCAGTGCGGCGGCGGCCTGGTCGAGCAGCTTTTTAGCGTCTTGTGCTCTGACAAGGTCATTTATGAGAATATCGGCCGCGGAAATTTGACATTCGGCTTTTAATGCGGGATTTTTGATGTTCTCAGCCGCGCCTTCCCATATTTGCAGCGCCCCGGGCGAGTCGTCCAGTTGGCATCGGGCGATAGGCGCGATATGTTGAGCGAGTTTTATTAGATCCTCGTCGCCTTTGGCGGCCGAATCGGCGGCGAACGCCGCTTTGCCGGTTTCCAAGGCCCGCGAAATATATTGCCGCGACTGGGAGGAAAAGTTTTCGATAATCCTTTTTATGCGGGGTTTATCCTTTTCATCGTGCGGTTTTCGATTTGGATCGGCAGGCCCCTCATCCAGTTCTTTTTGCAGAACTTCCGCGCGATTGAGCAGTTGCGACGCCTTTAGTTCGTATGCCGACACAAGCTGGCTGAGTGAAGCCGCGTCCAGTGTTTTGATATTATAGGTTTCCAGCAATTTAAGGTGATCGTCGAGTTCATGGAGTTTATCTTTATGATCGAGCGACGGCGCCTCGACGTCAACGCGATTGGCTATTTCGACGGTCCTGCCGGTAAGACGAACTGAAAGATTTACGGTATACAACCCGGGTCGCAAATAAACATGTACGGGATTCATTTCATTGCTGGTTTGCCCGTCGCCGAAATCCCATTGCCCTTTGTTCTGATTGAGCAAGGTCTTGGGCGAGGCGTCGCGGAAGGAAACGGCGACAAGCGACTGTGCGCCCTCGGGCAAGGGCACGTCGCCGCTGATCTTCACGGTGAAATCGGGCACCAGCTTGGAAGTGCGAAGCGTCAACGAACCGGCCGGCAGGCGGGCGATGCGGTCGGCATGAAAAGCGGTCGTCGGAATGACCTGCGGTTTGGGCTTAGGGTCCAGCGGATTGATCTCCCAATAGGCCGCCATTATCGCATCCGAACCGGCGGCGGCATGATAATACTCGAACTTGTGCAGCCCGGCCGAGAGTTGTATGTCTTGCCGAATATTGCGAAGAGCAAAGCGCAGCGGCCCATGCCGGCCGGGCGCCGAAGCGACCTGCTTATCGTCGATCAATAAAAAACTTGCGTCCTGGCTGGCGGTAATGAAACCATATTTTCCCGCCGCCGGAATGTCTAAATAGCCCGTGTATTTGCTGAAGAACGGTTCGCGTTTCAAAGAAAAGGGATTTTCGCCGTGGAAAACAGCTTCCACAAAATCGCTTCCGAATGGGGAAGACGACTCGAAGGCTCTTTGCAAGGGCGCTAAGTTCTGTAAATTGCAATTTCTAAAATGCCGGGTCTCCAAAAGAAGACCGTCTTGACAGGTCCAGGGCGGCGACGGTTCCGCGGGCGGATCGCCGCCATAAAGTATGTCGTACTCCGTCTGTCCTTTGATGGTTTGAAAGGCCAGCCGGCAGAAATCGCCGGGACCTAGTTGCAGCACCCGGCAAGGGACCAATTGATTTTTTACGGCGACG